>RPYR01000040.1 GCA_008671285.1 Collinsella aerofaciens
CCGTCATGGCGCGAGCCATCTTCCAAACTATTTATGACAACGTGCAGCAGTCGATTGACGACGGCACATACGCCTATCAGAGTTATCTGCCTTCGGAGACTGAGCTCACGCAGCTGGTTGAGTGTTCGCGCATGACGGTCCGTCGCGCCATCTCGATGCTTGCGGCAGATGGTTACGTGCTCCCCCAGCAAGGCAAAGGCATGCGCGTCATTCGCAACATCAGTGACGAGACGAGTCGTGGCGGCGGCGGACTCGAGACCTTTAAGGAAATCGCGGTCAACCGAGGCTTTGAGCTCAAGACTGTCACCACCGTCTTTGAGCTCCTCATCTGCAGCAAGGCGCTCTCCAAGATTACCGGGTTTCCCGAAGGCTGTGAGCTCACACGCGCCAAACGCATCCGTTATGCAGACGGACAAGCCGTGTGCTCCGACGACTCCTATTACCTAAGTTCACAAGTACCGGGGCTGACACCCGAGATTGTCAACGACTCGATCTATCGTTACCTCGAAGAAGACCTTGGCATTAAGATTGCCACGGGCAAACGCGATGTAACGATCGAGCATCCCACGCCCGAGGATACGCGCGTGCTCGATCTCGACGACTTTAACGCACTCGCCGTTATACGCGGGCAGACCTACAACGCCGACGGCATCCTTATGGAATACACCGAGACCAAACAGGTCCCCGGGTTCTTTTTGCTCCATGAAACCGTGACGCGCAACGGTACCGGTCGAACCGGCCACCAAAGCAGCATGAACTAACCATCTATTAGTTGCGGTGGGATAGTTCCTAGAATTGCCAGCTTAAGGGCAAAACAGGAACTATTCCACCGCAACTTTTTTGGCCGGCGGGGCAGTACCTGTCCCACCGGCCATCATTTACGCTCTTTTAGCTAGTCCGCGAGCTTCTCCACCTGATCGAGCATCTTGTCGAGCTTGGCCTTTGCTTCGGCCTTGACCTTCTCAGCTTCTTCGTGAGCCTTCGCCTTCTGGGCGGCCTTTTCCTCGGCTTCGGGATCGACGACGACCAGATTGGACGCATCGTGCTCAACAAGCTTGAGCGCATGCTCGGGACAAACCTTGACACAGGCGCCGCAGCCTAAACAATACGTGGACTCCAACGCAAAGCGGCCGCTTCCCACCAGATCGCAGGCAAACGTGGGGCACACGTTGACGCACTCGCCGCACGACGTACACTTGTCAAAATCGCACTCCGGCGTGCTCACCTGCATGTTCTGGGCAAGCTCGGGGTGGTTTTGCAACGTCGAGAGCACCAGTTGGCGCCCGTGCGTGAGCGAACGGCGACGCTTGGTCGTCGTGGTGCCGCACATGGTGTTGAGCGTGCGCTCCAGCTGGGTAATCTGATGGCGATGGGCCTTGAGCTTTTGCGTCACCGAGGCCAGCGCCGCCGTCGCCGGATTGAGCTTGGTCACCGTCAGGCCCGTGGTGCGGGCGATCTTTTCCATGTACTCCTTGCGCTCGTACTCGCGGCGCTTATGGCACTTGAGGCTCTTGGGGTCGACCTCTAGGCCCATACCCGTGCCAGACCACTCTTCGGCCTTCGCAATCGCCTCGCCAAGAATGTCCTCACCGCCGGTGTTGCGGCATTTATCGCACACGCCCAACGGCAGGTACACACTCACGTTTGGATAGTCCGCCAGTACCGAGAACCAGGTCTCGGCCGTAATATCGCCCACGCAGGCGACGACGACCTCGTTTTCGCGCGGCATGCGCTTGAGGGCGCGCGTGCAGGTGACGTAGGCGGTCTCGTGGCTCGTAGCAGCAGAGACAATGTCGTCGTAGACGTTTTTGGGTGCAAGGCGCGGAGAGATGATCGCCTCCGTCGGGCAAGTAGCGGCGCACAGGCCGCACTTGCGACAGGAGTCGAGGATCTCGATGGCGTCTTCCTCGACCTCGATAGCGTTGACCGGGCACACGTCCATGCACACGGTGCAGCCGCTCTTTTCGTTTTTGCAGGTCAGGCACGGAATGGTGTTGCCGCGCGGACGCTCTTTGTAGTCAGCAGGATTCCACTGCGGCGCCGACGGATTGAGTGCATCGGTCACACCGCCAAGCGGGTTTTTAAGAAAGTCGAAACCCTTGCTGATCTCGATAATGTCATCAAACAGATCGTGTTCCTGCGCCATGCGCGGCCCCTCCCTGAGCAGTGCAAACAAGCAAGAGATAATGATACGCTATCGGCCCGCGCCTCGGGCAAATTACACGCGGAGCATCTTTGCGGCAAATAGCCCATGGCCTATCGCCGCCTCGATTGCACAAGGTCAATCAAGTGCCAAGCTATGCATCGCACATGAGCTGCACGAGGTTTTGTTTGGTCACCTTGGCCTGCTCGTTGGCCATATTGCGCTCGTTTCTAAAGACCGCATTTGCAACACCCTGCAGATCGGCATCGGAAATCTCGCTGCACGAACCGTCCATTGCGGCCGCCGTGGGGCATACGCACAACGGCACCTCGGCTTAAAACGAAACGGCCTTGGCCATATCGAGTATCTTGCCGCCGGCAATACCCACCACCATGTCGCAATACTCGGCCTGGGCTTCCTTCGCCCTTTCGACAACGGCCTCTTCCGTACACGGACCGTCATAAATCTTAAAGAACGGCTCGCTTAGATCTTCGTCCAGAAATCCATCAACGATCTGCTTGCACAGCCGATCCTCGGTGCCCTGGTCAAACAAGACATAGGCAGCGCAGCCCAACCATGACAAATACCTGCCTTGACGCGACAGTTCGCCCGGCCCCTGAACATACCGGCCGGGACCGCCGTAAACCATAGGAAGCGCCATACGAGAATCCGCCCTCCATCAAACAACGATTGGTGCAAAGTAACCTGACCCCTTTGCACCATAGCAAAAAGGGGCAAAGCCATCTGTCGGCTTTGCCCCTTCCTTACCTTAGTTTAGTTTACTCATCCATAAGGTAATAATGACCCAGTGCGTCGGCACCCAGGATGGCGTTTGCGACCATCTCGGGCGTCACCTCAAACGGCATGTTGCACATGGTGTCATCGGGCGCGCAGGCGGCCTCGGCAACAATCATGGCCTGCTCGCGCGTAAGCTCGGCAACGCCAAGTTCCTTCATCGTGACCGGCAGGCCCAGCTCAATGCAGAAGCCCAAGACTTCCTCGAGCTTCTCGGTCGGGGCATCCTCGAGTACCAGCTGGACGATGGTACCGAAAGCAACCTTCTCGCCGTGATACATGCCGTGGCACTCGGGCAGCATCGTCAGGCCATTGTGGATGGCATGAGCAGCAGCAAGGCCCGAGCTCTCAAAGCCAATACCGGAGAGCAGCGTGTTGGCCTCGATGATGTGCTCGACGGCAGGCGTCAGCGCGCCCTTCTCCAGCGCAACCTTGGCCTTGACGCCATCGGCCATAAGCGTCTCGTAGCAGAGCTTGGCGAGCGCCAGGCCGGCCATGCCGCCCTTGCCGCCAGCGCAGGTGCCGCCGTCGGCATC
>RPYR01000204.1 GCA_008671285.1 Collinsella aerofaciens
CCTTGTCTCTATAGCAAGCCGCGTGAGGGGCGTTTGGGCACTTGACCTCTCCCCTCTCAGGCGATCGGACCTTTCAACGCAGCATTTCAGCAGATAAAACCTACCAAAATAAACCTGTCCCTTTTGGCAGGTTAGGCGATGGCTTGGCGCTGAAGCTCGATGAGCTCGGCGATACCCTTGTCGCCCAGGTCGAGCAGGGCGTTGAGGCGTTTGCGGTCAAAGGGCGCCTGCTCGCCGGTGCCCTGGAGCTCGATCATCTCGCCGGTGTCGGTGGCGACGAGGTTCATGTCGACCTCGGCATGGCTGTCCTCGGAATAATCGAGGTCAAGCAGCGTATTGCCGTCGACAACGCCCATGGAGATGGCAGCCACCTGGCCGATAAGCGGGATGCGCTCGATCTTGCCCGCCTCGACCCACATGGCGAGGGCGTCGTGCAGCGCCACCCAGGCGCCGGTGATGCTCGCTGTACGCGTGCCGCCATCGGCCTGAATCACATCGCAGTCGACGGTGACGGTGTACTCGCCGAGCGCCTTCATGTTGACGACGGTACGCAGGCTGCGGCCAATGAGGCACTCGATCTCCATGGAGCGACCCTTGCGGTTGGCGTGCTCGCGTTTGCAACGTTTGCCGGTCGACGCCGGCAGCATGGCGTATTCCGCGGTCACCCAGCCGGCCTTGGCGCCCTTTCGCCAGCCCGGCACGCCCTCCTCGATAGTGGCGGCGCACAGCACGCACGTGTCGCCGAACTCGGCCAAACACGAGCCGTGGGCGTGCTTCATGACACCACGGGTGAGCTTGACGGGGCGCAGCTCATTGGCGGCACGGCCGTTGGCGCGGTTGACCTGCATGTACTCCATAGAAATATCCTTTCGGCAAAAGATGTGGCGAAGCCTTTGGGGCTGCCTTACATCTATTTCAGTTCGTCGATATCGATATGTTCGATGCTCTTAAGCGGCTGACCAAAGATAAAGCTGCCCGCCACCGCAAACTCGGCAATGTTATCGGCCGTCGTGGCAAAACGATGCTGCGGCTCGGCGGCGTCGCCCGCCAGCTGCTCGCGGCGCGTGAGGATATCGGTCAGCTCGCGTGTGGTCTCCTCGGCGGAACTCACGACGCGCACCCCAGGCCCCAGCGCATGGCGGATAGGTCCCACCAACAGCGGAAAATGCGTACAGCCGAGCACCACGGTATCGATACCGTGGTCGCGCAGCGGCTCAACCGTGGCACCCACCAGCGCACGCACGGCAGGCGTATCGAAGATATCCTCGTTCTCAAGCCACTGTTCCTGCAGATGTGCACCCGAGGCAAGCTCGTGTTCGACAACCTCGACAAAGCTCGAGGCAGGACAGCCGTATACATCGACGCCGGCATCTAGATCCTGAATGGCGCGCGTGTAGGCGCCCGAGCGAATGGTGAGGGTGGTGGCGAGCACGCCCACGCGACGCGAGCGGGTGCTGTTGATTGCCGCACGGGCACCCGGCGCGATCACGCCGATCACGGGAACGTCGAGCACCTGCTGGGCCAGACGCAAGGCCGCAGCGGTCGCCGTATTGCAGGCGATGACCATAATCTTGACGTCGTGCTTCGAAAGCCAACGACCCGCCTGCAACGCAAACGAGCGCACCTCATCCTCGGTACGCGTGCCGTAGGGACAGCGCTTGGTGTCGCCAAAGTAGTAGACGGACTCGTGCGGCAGCGCCGTCGCGATGGCGCGCGCAACCGTCAGACCGCCCAAACCAGAATCGAACACGCCAATCGGGCGCGTGTCGCCTGCCGAATTCTCGATATCGGACATTACCTCACCAGTCTCTCTCGAAAAGACATGTCCAAGTGCGGCGGCGGCGCGCTACGAACGCGCCGCGACCAGCAGCTCTGCCGTCGCCGCCCAACCGTCGACAATTTTGCCACGCGTAACGAAAGCGTTCTCGCAAGCAGCCAGGAACTCGGGCGCGCCGGCGCTCGTCAGGCCATTCTCGACCAGGCAGAACGTGCCCACGTGATCGGCCATGTAGAAGTCGGACTCGGAATCGCCGAGCGCGAGCGTCTCCTCGCGCTCGATCCCTAGGTGCTCGCAGAAGCGCGCAATGGCGACGCCTTTGTTGAGGCCCGCGGGGTTGATGTTGAATGCGCGACCGTCCTCGACGCGATCGAGCTCGAGCGTCGTCGGCTTGGACAGATGCGTCAGGTGACCGTTGCAGGCCCACACCAGGCCGCAGCCGGCCTCGTCCAGGATGGCCTGAACCTCATCGTCGGGCACATCGCCGCGCATGCCGACGGTGACCTCACGGTACTTGTAGCCGGTCGACATGTCGTTGTGATACTCGATCTTGTGCGGCCAGCGGGCGAGGATCTTCTCGCACACGCCGGTCTGCTCGATCACCTGGTGCGGCGTGAGGCCGCAAGAGGGGTCGTAGGGCATGTCGCCGGTCAGATACTCCCAATCGTTGGCTTTGAGGTCGTACATGACCAGGCCGCCCATCTCGCCGATGTAGGAGTTGAGACCGAGCACGCGCGCGTCCTCGTGGATCATGGTACGGTTGCGGCCAGAGGTGGGAACCACCTGAATACCAGCGCGAGCGAGCGCCACGACGGCCTCGACGAGTTTGGTCGAGGGGTTGCCGTCGTTGTCGCGCAGCACGCACGAGCCGGGTGCAAGCATCGTGGCATCCAGGTCGGTAAAGACGTACTTGACCTTGGCCAAGCGCTCGCGCATCTCGCCCGAAAGCTCAGCGACGGTCGGCAGGGTATTGTGGGACATGGTTACTCCGTTTACGTAGAAGGGTTTGGACTTGGACGGCATGTTTTGATTGAGGGAACACGCTTATGGCGACAGCGCACTCAGGGCGCCGCCGCCATCATGGTTCATTAGTCAAACTGGGTAACATCGATCAGGCGATTGGCCAGCGAAAGGTCGCTCTCGATGGGCACGAACTCGTCGCCCACGTGCATGAGCTCCTCGTCACCCTTTGCCAGCAGCAAGACAATGGTGGGAGCATCGGGGTTGACGTACTCCTCGCGCGCCGCCTTGAACGCCGCATGCACAGCGGCTTCGCGATCGAGGATGATCTTGTTCGGCGTATCGTCGGGAACATGTTCGGCAAGCTCGCGACAGACCTTCATCGGGTCCTCGTGAGCCGGGTCCTCATTGGCAAAGATCATCAGGTCGGAATACGGTGCGGCCTCGCGCGGAAGCTGCTCGCGGCGCTCCTGCGCCTTGCCGCCGGCAGCGCCAAACACCGCAATGACCGGACTAGCGGGAAACGCGCGCTTGACCGACGAGAAAAGCGAGCGGAACGAAAGCTGGTTGTGCGCGTAGTCGACGACACAAATCACGCGGCCGTCCTTCGACTCCACGACCTCCATACGGCCCGGCACACGCAGTTTTGAGAGGCCCTTCTTGATGGCATCGATACCGATGCCGATCTCGCGCGCAGCGGCGATAGCGACCAGCGCGTTCTCCACGTTAAAGTCGCCCGCGATACCCAGCAGGACCTTCTCCCCCGCCTCGGACTCGTCGGCACACAAGCCATGCAAGTTGAACTCGATGCTAAAGCCGACCATGCGTACGTCGCTCGCCCACAGACTTGCCTCGGGATGCTCGACGCCAACGGTCACCAAGCGCTCGGCCGTCGACGCTGCCTCTAGCACACGGTCAACCTCTTCGGTGCCTAGATTCACCACGGCGGTCTTTGCCTGGTCAAAGATCCTGAGTTTGCTCTCAAAATAATCCTCAAACGTGGGGTGTTCGATCGGCGAGATGTGGTCGCGGCCGATGTTGAGGAAGCACGCCACGTCAAACGGCAGATTCTCGACGCGTTGGTACTTGAGCGCCTGGCTCGAGACCTCCATGACCATGGACTGGCGACCGGACGTGCGGCAGTTGGCGATATGGCGCCAAACCTCGGGGGCCTCGGGCGTGGTGTTGGTGCTCTCGTAGCACTCGATACCATCGTCGGTACTCACCGAGCCGATCATGCCGCAGGACTCGCCCGCCGCCTTGATGATGGACTGGAGCATAAAAGCGGCCGTGGTCTTTCCCTTGGTGCCGGTGATGCCCACGATCTTGACGTCGTGGTCGGGACGGTCGTAGACCTCCGGCGGCAACAGGGCCATGGCCGTGCGAACACTATCAACAACCAGCATCGCAGCACCGCTCTCCTGCGCCAGCGGCTCCAGAGACTCGACCAGCGACTCCTCGCACACAAATGCGACGGCGCCCGCATCGAGCGCCATGCTCAAAAACGCGGGCTTAAAGGCAGCACCTTTGCAAAAGAATACGTCACCTGCCGAGACCGCGCGCGAATCAAACGAGCAGCCGGTCACGGCGCGCTCGTCAACCTGCTCTGATGCGCGCAGCTCGCCGCACACATCGAGAAGCTTGGCAAGCGTATCGACCGTGGTCACGGTCGCGGAATCCGAATGGTGCATCTTTCACCTTTCTCAGCCATTTGGCAGGGACGGTTTTATAGTAACTGAAACGCACCCACGCAAAAACGGCTCCCGGAGGAGCCGTTACGCGCAGGCGTTCGTAAGCCGAGGCTAGGCAGCCTGAACAGCGGGCTGGTCCTCGTCGATAAAGAAGCGCTTGTACCACACTAGGAACACGAGCGGCGTATAGATCTTGCGCTGGAAATCGCCCTTGCCCGCAAAGTGCAGATCGAGCAGGTGCATGAGCTCGTCGGTATTGAAGAACTCGCTTGCCCACGGCGCGGTGAAGTACTCCTTGACATAGTCGTACCACTTTTGCTCGCGCAGCCAGTAGACAATCGGCACCGGGAAGCCCACCTTGGGACGAGTGGCCCACTCATCGGGCAGCGACTTGTTGGCAGCGTGGCGGAGTACCTGTTTGTTGCCGTTCTCGTTGATGCGGTAGCGGTCGGGAATGTGCTCGGCGAATTCCATGACTTTGCGGTCCAGGAAGGGTACGCGCAGCTCCAGCGAGTGCGCCATGCACATCTTGTCGGCCTTGAGCAGAATGTCGCCCGGGAGCCACATGTTCATGTCCAGGTACTGCTTCTTGACCAGCTCAGGCTGACCCTTCACGCGCGCATAGATGGGAGCGGCAAGCTCGAAGGCGCCGTCGCCGGTGTTGTACTCGGGCTTGAGCACGCCGTCGACCTCGCGCTCCGGCCATACCAGAGCCTGTCCCAGGAACGACTTCTCGGGGATCTCGGCACCCTTGACCAGGAAGTTATGTCCCTTGAAGTACGGCATATGCAGCGCCAGGTTACCGAGCGCGCGACGGATGGGCAGCGGCACCATCTTTTTGTACTTGCGCACCGGGACCGTATCCTCGTAGTAGGCGTAGCCGCCAAAGAGCTCGTCGGCGCCTTCGCCCGAAAGCACGACGGTGACGTCCTTGCGGGCCATCTCGGCCAAGAACCACAGCGGCACGGAAGACAGGTTGGACTGCGGCTCGTCCATGTGATACTGGATGTCCTCGAGCGCACCGAAAAACTCGTCGGCGGTAATCATCTTGCGAACGTTCTCGACGCCGAGCTTATCGGAAAGCTCCTTGGCGTAGTTGGTCTCGTTGAAGTTCTTGTAGTCAAAGCCCACCGAGAAGGTCTTGTCGGGCATGAGGCAAGCGGCGATGTAGCTGGAATCGACGCCACCGGAGAGGAACGACGCGACCTTGACGTCGGCGATGCGATGGGCCTCGACGCTCTCGTGCACGACCTCGTCCAGCTCGTCGACATACTCCTCGAACGGCTTCTCGACGGCAGAGTAATCGCAATCCCAGTAGCGCTCGATGTTCATCTTGCCGGTCGGAATATCGACGGTAAAGTAGTGCGCCGGCGGCAGCTTGTAGACACCCTCGAAGAAGGTCTCCTCGGTTGCCGAATACTGCAGCGTCATGTACGGACGCAGAGCCTTTTTGTTGACCGCCTTGTGGAAGTGCGGGTAGTCCAGGAAGCTCTTGATCTCGGAACCAAAGAGCACGCCCGGAGCGCCGTCGCCCGCATCGGCCATGGGATAGTAGTAAAGCGGCTTGATGCCAAAGATGTCGCGGGCGCCAAAAAGCTTGTTCTTCTTTTTGTCCCAGATGACGAAGGCGTACATACCGCGCAGGCGATCGAGGACGGCCTCGCCCCACTCCTCGTAGCCGTGCAGGAGACTCTCGGTGTCGGCGCCGCAGTGGAACTTGTAGCCCTTGGCCTCGAGCTCGGAACGGAGTTCTTGGAAGTTGTAGATCTCGCCGTTGAAGACGATAACGACGCTACCGTCCTCGTTGGCCATGGGTTGAGCGCCAGCCTCGGTCAGGTCGAGGATCGACAGGCGGCGGAAGCCAAGGGCAACGCGGCCGTCGATAAACTGACCGCCCATGTCGGGACCGCGATGGACGATGCGGTCCATCATCTTGGTGAGCACCTCGGATTGGTTATCCGTCCCACCGACAAAACCGACAAAACCGCACATATACTATCCCCTCTGCTGTTGCTGGGCATCAAATCGAATCAGTAGCTTTTGAGTATACCCGAGGGCGTAAAGAGGGGCGGAATGTTCAGGCAATCTCAACTGAATCAGCTCCGCTGTGACACGCGC
>RPYR01000214.1 GCA_008671285.1 Collinsella aerofaciens
AATCCACCTTTTGGAAATTAAGCATTGGTCTGGACGAAGCCGCCATCAAACGCATTGGCCTCGAGCACGCGGGCACAGCCGTTAACGACGTTATCGAGCGCCGTGGGGCTGACGTTGACCGAAACACCGGTCTCATCGCGCCGGCGCACGTCGAGCCCGCGCAGCAGCGCGCCGCCACCCGTCAGCAAAATGCCGTCGTACATAAGGTCCGAGGCAAGATCGGGAGGCGTAGCGTCGAGTGCGTCCTTGACGGCCTTGGCCATCTCGTCGAGCGGCTTGTTGAGCGCGCGACGAATCTCCTCGCTCTCGATGCGCACGGTCTTGGGCAGACCGGTGATCACGTCGCGGCCGTTGACCTCGACGTCAAGCTCGTCCTTGAGCGGCACGGCGGAACCGACCTTGATCTTGATGTCCTCTGCCGTACGCTCGCCGATGGCAAGGTTGTAGGCATCGCGAACGTGCGTGAGGATGGCCTGATCGAACTCGTCGCCGGCAATACGGATGGACTGCGAGACGACGATGCCGCCCATAGCGATAACGGCAACCTCGGTGGTACCGCCACCGATGTCGATGACCATGGAGCCGGTGGGCTCCTCGACAGGCAGGTCGGCGCCGATAGCAGCAGCCATGGGCTCCTCGATCAGGTAGGCCTGGCGAGCGCCGGCCTGGATCGTGGCCTCAAAGACAGCGCGCTTCTCGACCGACGTGACGCCGGAGGGAACGCAGACGACAACACGCGGACGCGGAGTCCACGGATAGCGCTTCTCGGACGCCTTGTCGATAAAGTAGCGAAGCATGGCCTCGGTAACGTCGAAGTCGGCGATGACGCCGTCCTTCAGGGGACGAACGGCCACAATGTTGCCGGGCGTACGGCCGAGCATGCGCTTTGCCTCGATACCGACCGCCAGGATGCGCTCGTCGTTCTTGTCGATGGCGACGACGGAGGGCTCGCGGATGACGATGCCCTTGCCGCGCACGGAGACAAGCGTATTTGCGGTGCCGAGGTCGATGGCAAGATCGCCCGCATAGCTACCGAAGAACATATCCATCAAAGAAAACAACGCAACTCCTGATGTGTTGGATGATTGCTGGAAAACTACTAGCTCATCATACTAGCGCAAGCCCGGCACCTCACTTGCGGTGAAGCGCCGGGCAAAGCTAAATCCCATAAGGTCACTACTGGTTGTCAGCAGCCGAGAAATCCATATCGAGCGAGGAAACGGCCCAGCCGATATGGTTGTCGGAGCGCACGAATTTGACGGTGTACTCCTGCTCGCCGCCCTTGGCCAGCGATGCCTTCACCTTAGCGGTCGTCTCGGTCATGGACTGATCCATGCCCTCGACGGACACGGTGGCGCCCTGCGGAATCGAGGAGATGATCATCGACTTGGCGTCCTCGGACAGGCTCGAGGCCAGGCAAGACTCGGCCTTTGCGGTGTCACCGTCGCCGGCAGCCTGGAACAGATCGGTGATAACCGACTCCTGCGAGGGGAAGCCAAAGCCGCGCGTGTAGGCAAAGCCCAGACCGCCCGCAGCAATCAAAATGAGCAGAAGCAGCACGATGAAGACTTTGAGACCCGTGTGGCGATGGCGACGACGGACCTTGGCCTGCTTACGATCCTGACGGTCCTGCTGGACCATCTCGGACTCGGACAGCGTAAAGAAGCCGGTGTCCGAGGGATCGGGCATAAACTGACCGGTCGCGCCCGTAGGATCGAGCGGATCGACGGCAGGAGCGTCCATCGCGGGCGCCGGAGCCGTGGCCATAGCCGTCTGGGCAGACAGCGCGGCAAGCGAATCATGCACGCGGGCAAGCTCATCGGCCTGCTCGGAAGTGAGCTGGTAGATGCCATCGGCAGTAGCGGCGTTAAAGGCGTCGAGTGCGTCGGAGGGACGGCCGGCGGCAGAAAGCGCCTGACCCATGCCGGCGTTGAGCGCACGCGTGTCGTCGCGGGGGCCGGCAAAGTCGATAGCCGTGCGGTAGGTCTCCACGGCATCCGCCGGACGGCCGAGCTTAATGAAGCAACGACCAAGCTCGCCCAGTGCGGCGGCAGGAGCCGGATTGGCGCCGTCGATGGCAGCCTGACGGAAGGCAGTACCCGCGTTGGCATAGTCGCCCGACTGGAACAGCGCGTTACCCAGGCCCAGATAGGCCTTGAACGGCGTGGCATAGGAAGCATCCTGCGTAGCAGCAGAGAACGCCTGGGCGGCCGTCGTGTAGTCGCCCACGGCGGCGAGTGCCTTGCCGCGGTTGGTGAGCAGCGCGCCGCGCTTGCCGTAGGTGCCGTCATTGAGGGCAGCGGCGTAGGCCTCGGCGGCCTCGGCATACATGCCCAGGTGCATCAAGGCGTTGCCACGAAGGTGATCGGCCTCGCCCATAATCTCATCGGGAGTTTTTGCCGCCCCAAGCATCTGGGCTGCAGCGGAAAAATCACCCGCGCGGTAAGCGGCGCGGCCCTGTTGGATCAGCTGGCTATTCAAGGAAGTCCCCTTTACTCGTGAACGATCTCGACATGGACGATCTCGTCGCCGGCACGCAGCTGCGAAATCACATCGAGACCCTCGACCGTGGTACCAAAGACGGTGTAACCGGAATCGAGGTTATGCTGGGCGCCCAGGCAGAAGTAGAACTGCGAACCCGCGGAATCGGGGTCCATGGAGCGTGCCATGGCAAGGGCACCATCGACATGGCTGTTGCGCGGATTGGTGGCAAACTCGCCCTTGATGCAGTAGCCGGGACCACCGGTACCGGGCATGCCGTCGGGGCCCTCAAGACCGGCAGCGACGTCGGCGCCGGACATATCGCGGGTATTGGGGTCGCCGCCCTGGATGACAAAACCGGGCACATAGC
>RPYR01000188.1 GCA_008671285.1 Collinsella aerofaciens
ACGGTGTTGATGCCGCTCATAAAGTTCTCGGAGCCAAAGGCCGAGCCCAAAAGGACCGTGGCGACGATAACGCAGGAGCGGTAGGGCAGGACGACCTTGCGCGGCGGCAGCGCATAGACGACTATGATGAGCAGCGCGATGCCGGGGAGGTTACGGAAGACCTGAACCTACATGTCGCCAAAGACGCGCAGCGGCTTGAGCGGCGACACGCGCCTCACGGTGACGGCGACGGCCAGCACCATGGCGATGGCAAACGACTCAAGCGTCATGCCCCAGGTTGCTAGCAGCGCGTCGATATAGTTCTGGCCATAGAGAGACCAGAGCTCGAAGAGACTCATGCGGACCTCCCGCCGATAAGGAAAGGGGCTCCCGTGTGTACGGAATCCCCGACAACTCAGTGAGGAAACAGTTTATCGCAATAAAGCGCATCGTGCGTTTCCATATGGTTTCGTTGCGGCCGTTACCAGGCTCGCTGCCTAGGCCCCGATCTCGGGCAGCTCGGGAACATTGGTGTCGCCCGTGCGCTCGCCGATGCAGATCTGCCACCGCTCGGTCCAAGAGCCGTCGTCCTCGATCTTCTTAAGGAAGTCGTTGACAAAGGCAACGCCGTCGGAATCGAGCGGCAGACCGATGCCATAGGGCTCCTTGCTGCCGAAGGGCTTGCCGGCGATCTTGTACTTACCGGGCTCGCGGACCAGGGCGCTCTGCTGCATGTTGTTATCGATGACGTAGGCGTCAACGCGGCCCTGCTGGAGTGCCTGGCGGGCCTCCTCGTCGGTCTTGAACTCCTGCTGGCTGGCCTTGGGGGCGAACTCCTCCAGGATGGCGGGGCCGTTGGAGCCGGACTGGACGGCGACGTTCTTGTCGGCCAGGTCGTCGACGCTCTTGATGTCGTCGTTGTCGGCGAGCACCAGGATGGCCTGCTGCGTGTAGTAGTAGGGACCGGCAAAGGAGACGAGCTTCTTGCGCTCGTCGGTAATGGTGTAGGTGGCAAAGACAGCGTCGACCTGGCCGTTCTGCAGAACGGACTCGCGCGTGTCCGAGGTCACCTGGGTGATCTCGACCTTGTTCTCGCCCAGGATGTAGTTGGACAGGAGCTGTGCGATACCGGCGTCGAAGCCGCGGGTCTGACCGTCTTTCTCGTTGAGGAGGGAGAAGAGCGTGGAGGTCTGAACGCCACCGATCTTAAAGACGCCGGCGTCCTTGACGGCCGTGGCCCAGGTGCTGGTGGCGATGGCGTCGTCATCGGCCTTGGGGCCGTCGTTGACGAGCTTGTCGAATGCCTTGGCATCGAGCGTGGTGGAAGCCTCGGTATCCTCGGAGCCCTTGGAGGAGCCGGTGGCGGAACCCTTGTCGGCCTCGGCGCTGGTGTCAGAGCAGCCGGCAAGACCAAGGCCGGCGACGGTTGCGAAGGTGGCGGCAACGAAGCCGCGGCGGTCGAGAACGACCTGCTGGGAGAGGTTCTTGCTCATGGTAGAACACCTTTCTCAATAAAATCCCTAGCGGTTGAGTAGAGTTATACCCTATCCCGCTCAAATGGGTCAACACGAAATAACTCAGAAACATACTTGTCTTATGGGTAATTCTACCTACCAAAAAGGGACAGGTTTATTTTGGCAGGTTTTATCTGGGCAAACGTCGGTTATTGCTGCTGAGATAGCGCTTTTCGGACGGTCCGCCTCGCTGTTTTGTCTCAATCAGTAACAGGTAGACGAGGAAATGGGCTCTACCTGTTACAGATCGAGATTATCTCCTTAGGAGGATTCGAATGTCTCGATCTGTAACATCTGGACGGACAAAAGGTCTCTATCTGTTACAGATTGAGACAAAGGTCAGGGACTAAGACGTCTTGTCTAGATCTGTAACAGTTAGACGGGAATTCGGACCCTAGATGTTACAGATTGAGATAATCGCGTCGCGAAAGCAAAAACCTCCACAGGGGTGCTTTCCTTGCGGAGGTTTTTCTTACTCGTTGAGTAGTCTCACGGCTTCGGCGGCCATGTTCTCGACCGTCATACCGTTCTGCGCGAGCAGCTCGTTGGGGTCGTAGCGGTCGGGAAAGCCCTTGGCGATGCCAAAGGTGCGCGTGCGCATTGGCGTGCAGGCCAAGTAACACGCGACGCGTTCGCCCCAGCCACCGTCCAAGATGCCGTCCTCGAGGGTGACGACAACGCGATGCTCGGCGGCAAGGCTGTCGAGGAACTCACGGTCGAGCTCGGTTGCAAAGCGCGGGTTGACGAGCGTGGCCTCGATACCGTACTCGGCAGCCAAGCGGTTTGCCACGCGCTCGCCCAGTTCAAAGAAGTCACCAAGCGCGAGTACGGCAACGTCGCGGCCCTGACGCACGACGTCGTAGCGCACGACGTTGTAATCGGCGCCCTCGGCGGGCGCCAGATCGGGACGGCTTACCAGGCCGATGCCCGGTACGCGGATCGCTACGGGATGCTCACGGTGGTCGAGCGACCAGCTCAGCATGGACAAGTATTCTTCCATGCAGACCGGTGCCAGGTAGCGCATGTTGGGAAGTCCGCCCAGCATGGAAATATCAAAGAACGAGAGGTGCGTCTCGGACGTGGTGCCAAAGACCGAAGCGCCAAACACCAGGATGGTTGCGGGGGCGTCGTTGAGGCACAGGTCGTGCCACAGTTCATCGTAGGCGCGCTGCAAAAACGTGCCGTATGCGCCAAAGACCGGCTTGGCGCCGGCGCTGGCGAGC
>RPYR01000216.1 GCA_008671285.1 Collinsella aerofaciens
GTTTCCTGCTCGCCGACGTGCATCGATTCTTCCATAGCGCCTCGCAACTGTTCTATCAAACTCATATGTCAGTTGTTAATTATGCCGCGAATCAGCTCTCCGCGGTGGGTAATTCGGCTGTTGCCTGAGAACTATTGCGGCATCTTAGTCTGTGTTTGCGCAAGGCTGCGCTCAATGTTGCCGTATCATAAGCCGTCGCAAACGTGAAATAGAAAGAAGGAATCCCATATGCAACTGGCAAATATCGTACGCGAGCGCTGGAAAGGCGTCTTGTTCTGCCTAATCATCGCCATTCCCGCGACGCTGCTCGGCAAACAAATTGAGGTGGTCGGCGGTCCGGGATTTGCCATCCTCTTTGGCATGGTCCTGGCGCTCGTCTTTCCCAAGAATCGTCGCGAACAGCTCGCCGCTGGCGTCACCTATACGTCCAAAAAAGTCTTGCAGTACGCGGTTATCATGATTGGCTTTGGCATGAAACTCTCCCAGATTCTGTCCAAGGGCGCCCAGTCGCTGCCGAGTTTCGTGGCGACAATCTCGACCTCGCTTGTCATCGCCTTTGTGCTCTGCCACGTTATGAACGTGCCGGGCAAGATCGCGACGCTTGTGGGTGTGGGTTCGTCGATTTGCGGCGGTTCTGCCATCGCCGCGACCGCACCCGTCATCGATGCCGACGATCGCGAGATTGCCCAGGCTATTTCGGTCATCTTCCTGTTTAACGTTATCGCGGCGCTCGTGTTTCCGACGCTTGGCGGCATGCTCGGGCTGACCAACGAGGGCTTCGGCCTGTTTGCCGGTACCGCCATCAACGACACCTCGTCCGTAACGGCTGCGGCGAGCGCTTGGGACAGCATGCATCCCGGCGCCAATGTGCTCGAGAGCGCCACGGTGGTCAAGCTCACCAGGACGCTGGCCATCATTCCCATCACGCTGGCGCTTGCTTGCTGGCAGATGCATCTGGCGCGCAAGGCCGGCGGCGACGCTAGGAGCACGTTCTCGCTTAAACGCGCGTTTCCCGTGTTTGTGCTGTTCTTTGTGCTGGCGAGTGTGATCACCACGGTGCTTCAGCTTCCCGCGTCCTTTACGGCGCCCATCAAGGAGCTGTCGAAGTTCTTCATCGTGATGGCCATGGCGGCAATTGGCTTTAATACCGATATCGTCGAGCTGGTCAAAAAGGGCGGCAAGCCCATCGCGCTGGGCTTTTGCTGCTGGATTGGCATTGCGTGCATGAGTTTGGGAATGCAACACGTGCTGGGAATCTGGTAGAGAAGTAGCTTGTTTGCGTGCTGCGTGCTGGCGAGCGCATTCTCACGGTGGAGCGATAGGAGCTCTTGCGGGTATGGCTTGTCCGCAGGTTTATAAGTCCCGAAGAGCTCTTATCGCCCCGCCAGGATGGCGATGCGGGGCAACACCTATACTCGCAGGACGGCGCTTTCTGCCCTATAGTGTTTGGTGAGCAATATCGTTCAATTTTGAAACACTCGGTCGTGCGACCGTCGGCGGTTGCACGTCGCTGCGGACAGGGGCAAATAATGGATAGCGATGCCAAGCTGAACATCTTGACCGAGGCCCTGGCTGCTGCCGGGGCCTCGGCATTGGCAATCGATGCGCGTGGGGACGTCGCGATCTCGACCATGAATGACGCGGCGCTCGAGCGGGATGTGGCGGCTTTTGTCGCTGAGCGCCTCGACCGTATAGGAGACGGCGCGCGTCTGGTTATGGGACGTGCGGGTGCGCGCCTGAACCTGACCGTTCGCCCCACCGACAAAGAGGGCGGGGGCCTTTGGGTCGTCGTGGTCCGCGAGGTGCGCGGCGCCGCGGCGCACGCGGGCATCGAGTGGCTCAACGCCGACGAGGTTGAGGCCCGCTACGAATCGAGCGCGTACGGCATCGTTGAGGGGGCGGCCTCGGTGGCTGCGCCGGTTGCAGAGAGTTACGCGCGCGGTGTGCCCCTTATGCTCGAGGGCGAGCTGGGAGCGGGTCAGGTCGAGATCGCCAAGCGCCTCTATCTGGACGGTCCTTTTGCCGGTCAGCCCTTTGTTTCCGTTGCGCTCGATGAGCTCACCGAGCGCGGTTGGCGCTATGTGCTCAAAAGCGCCGAATCGCCGTTGTTCCAAACGGGGCTGACCCTTTGCATTGAGGGCTGGAACGCGGTTGGCCCCCAGCGCCTCCGCGAGCTGGTCTCCACGATGACCGACACCGCGTTGGCGACGCGCTGCCATGTGGTGCTGACAGCGAATGACATGCCGGGCGGCGGCGAAAGTGATCAAGCCGCGTTTGTGACCGAGCGCTTCGCCTGCGCGGTGAGCGTGGCGCCGGCAATCGCCGAGCAGGGAGCCGCGTCGACGAAGGTTGCGCGCTATTTGGAATATCTCGCTGATGCATTTGAGACAGCAGCACCCACGCTGTCTGCCGCGGCGACGAAGACGCTCGATGCTTACCGCTGGCCGCGCAATTATCTGCAGCTTCGCGAGGTCTCGGAACGACTGTATATATTGGTGGGGGCGGGCACGGTGTACAGCGCTATAGCGGAGGAAGTGCTCGCCCAAGAGGACGTGATTAAGACCGCAACCTTTGGCGCCCCGACACTCGAAAGTGACCTGTATATCCTACGACCGCTGGCCGATACCGAGCGAGATATCGCGCGTCTGGTTGTAGACCATCTCCACGGCAACCGAACCCGTGCGGCGGAGGTGCTGGGCATAAGCCGTACAACGCTGTGGCGCTTGCTGAAGGACGATGACCGTTGAGCGAGGCGTCCGTGACCGCGCGCGACGCGTGTGCTACAGTCCAAAGCGTTATTGTTTCGATTCGGTTACGGCGTGCGAGGGCATATGGCTGAGACTTCAAAACCGAGCCGCAGAAGGCGGAGTGCCGCGCCGGTCAACCGACGCACAACATCGGTGACGTGGGGTAAACACGCCTCGGGGTTTGACGGCTCGTTCAAGCGCACTAAATACGGCTATCCTTCGGCAAGCGCCCGCTTGGCCATGCAGGCAGAGTCCTCACTGTGGGGCCGTAAACGCGTGGTGGGCTCAAAGCTCAAGCACGATGGAACGCTCGGTTACATCAGCCGCGGGGCGGCTCGCCGCAGCGGACTCAATCCGGCTGGTTGGCATCGTTATGTTCCGATCGCGGTCGTCGTTGCAGTGATCGTCATCGCACTCGCTGCGCTTGGCTACGCCGGCGGTGGCGCCAACTTGGACGCAGTGTTTAAATCGCCCGAGCTCGCGCATGCAGGCACAGAAGTTATCGAGGGCGCTCAGACCCAGACAGGCGTCGCGCCCCAGCGCGGTATCGTCGCGGCGGCCACCACCATCGCCGACGCGCAAAAGGACGAAGATAAGCAAGGCGACGACGCCGAAACGGCCCAGACGAACGAAACGACGACTACTCAAATATCAACATAGCTTGCCGGCAGAAGGGGACGTTCCCTTTCTGCCGGCAGTTTGGGACACTCCTGCGCTACTTGACGTATACCACGTTGTCGCGGCGGGGTTTGGGCTCGGGTAGCGTGTCCTCGGCGTAGCCAAGAATGCAGTTACCGACACCGCGCAGGCTGCCGTCGGCGGGCAGGCCCCAGCTGGCCAGCAGCTCCAGGCCCTCGGGCGAGTCAAAGACCTCATGCGCGCGGTGAATCCAGCACGAATCGACACCCAGTGCATAGGCGGCGTTGAGCAAGTTGCCCATGGCGAGCGAGCCGTCTTCCAGATGTGTGGGCACGCTGCGGTCAACCAGCACCACCACAACGGTCTTGGCGCCATAGAAGGGGTCGCTGTTGCTGCCCATGACCTGGGCGTTGAGCTGTGAGAGACGCTCGACGGTCGCGGGGTCGGTGACGGCGACAAACGTCACCGGCTGGCGTCCCATGCCGCTCGGTGCATATTGGCCGGCTTCGATAATACGTGCAAGCTTTTCGGCCTCGACGGGACGATCGCTGTAGTTGCGGCAGCTGCGGCGGTGAATGAGTGCTTCGATAGTCTCCATGGTGTCTCCTTGCGGTGGCGTTGCAGATGCCCCGTTCATACCCGTCGGGCTCAAACGATAGACGGTCAATTGCCCGGCCAAAAGGATAGATTCCAATTGGGAAAGTAGGTTTGCATAAAAGTACCTTCAGAATGTGACAAACAAATGGGATGGTTAAACGTTTTATCCCGTCTACCCTGCGGTTTTTTACCACTTGCCTAAATGACGAACGCATAACCTCTGATAAAGGTTTTACTAAAGGAGTACCAACGTTTATCAATGCGCCGTGGTGGCGCCGGGCCAGGAGGTAACATCATGTTCCAGGCTGGAGATGTCGTCGAGACCGATTTCGAAGGATTTCTGAAGCTGCTGCGTTCCAAGACGCGCGCTTTCGTGTCGATCAACGATCACGAGTACTACATCACGCACACCGATGGCTATTGGCGTGTTCAGGATTGCGAGGCCCTCAACGACAAGGGCCACTTTACTGACTGTTCTGAGTTGGTCAACACGGTCTGCGAGGTCGTCGAGCTGCCGTGGATTGCCGGCAAGAGCCTGCATGACAGCTTCTCGGGCGCTACGGTCTATGAGGCCGTCGCCGCTTAACAGGCAATAAAACCCGATTTTCACGTGACCGCTGGCGCCGCCCCCGCGCCGGCGGTCTTTTTCTGCCGATAGGCCATAAAAATGCACGCATTTGCGGAGAGCCTGTTGACGATAGTCAAAACTCGGACTAATCTAGAGACACATAATTGGTCAAAAATCGGACAATTGAATGGTGGGATAGATGAATAGTGCGGTTACGCTGGTCGACTTCGATCGGTTGCTCAATGGACTCGACCATATCTATTCGGAGTTCTCGCGCGCCTGCGGCCTTTCGGACTGCGCCTATTGGATGCTCGTCGACACTAGCACGGCGGGCGGCAGTATTGCCGTAAGCCGTCTGACAAGCGAATGGTTCTACAGCAAGCAGACCATCAACTCGGCAATTAAAACCTTGACGGCGCGGGGCTTCGCAACGTTGGGGTTTGCCGAAGGCAGTCGTAAGAACAAGGTTGTGAGCCTGACCGAAGAGGGCAGGCGATTTGCCGAGCGTTATGCGCTGCCGGCACTCAAGGCCGAGCAGCGAGCCTTTGGCGCGCTTGAGCCATGTGAGCAGCGCGAGATTATGCGCTTGATCGGCAAATTCTCTCAGGTGCTCGGCGATGAGTGCGATGCCTTTAAGCAGCATATCGCTGCCGAGAGCCAAGCCGAGAATCAAGGTGAGGGGGAGTCGTGCGACTGTTAATGAGGTTTTTGAAGCCCTATCGAGGGCTTGTCGCAGTGACGCTGCTGGTGCTGCTGGTGGATAACGTCGGTACGCTGCTGGTTCCCACGATGCTGGCGAACATGGTCAACACCGGTATTACCACGGGCGATATCGACTACATTTTACGCAACGGCCTATACATGTTTATCGCGACCAGCATGGCTAGCGGCGGCACGGTGCTGGGCTGCTATCTTTCGGCGCGCCTGGCCGCCAACGTGGCTTGCGATATCCGCAATGCCGTGTACGACAAATCGCTCGAGCTCGCGGCCAGCGATTTTGAGCGCTTTGGCACCGGATCGATGATCACGCGCTCGCTCAACGACATCAACGTGATTCAGCAGGCGATTCTGCAGACGATTCAGCTGGTGCTGCCCGTGCCGTTTTTGGCTGTGGCGGGCATCATCTTCGCCTGGTTTATCGATCCCGCCATGGGCACGCTTCTGGGCGTAGTCGTTGCGATTGTGCTGGTGGCGGCGGTCTTTACGGTTGCCAACGCGGCGCCGATTTTTATGCGCCTACAGGGCTTTATCGACCGCATGAACGTGGTGCTGCGCGAGAATATTGTGGGCGTGCGCGTCATCCGTGCGTTTAACAAGGAGCGCCACGAGGAACGGCGTCTGGACGAGGTGTTTAGCGAATACGCCGCCAACGCCATCAAAGTCAACCACCTGTTTGTGGGCCTCGACAGCTCAAGCTTCTTTTTGATGAACATCGCCGAGGTGGCGGTGCTGTGGGTGGGCGGCAACCGCGTAGGCGCCCACGCCATGCAGATTGCGAGTATCTCGGCGGTGCTGGAGTATGCAATTCTGATCCTGTTCTTTGTGATGATGGCCCAGATGGTGGTGCTGACGCTTCCGCGTGCTGCCGCGTGCCTGAACCGTGCGCAGCAGGTGTTGGAGATTGAGCCGAGCATCGTCGATGGCGAGCGCACGCTGGATGACGGGGCGCGCGAGCCCCAAGACGAAGCCGATGCGGTGGCTGTGTTCGACCACATGTCGTTTCGCTTTGACGATGCCGACGAGGACACCCTGTGCGACCTGAGCTTTGCCTGCCGTCGCGGTCAGACGACTGCGATCGTTGGCTCGACAGGCTCGGGCAAGTCGACGGTGGCAAAGCTTCTGCTGCGCTTCCACGATGCCACCAAGGGCTCCATTCGCCTGAATGGTGTGGACCTGCGCGAGCTTACGCAAGATGAAATCCGCGGGCGCATTGCCTATGTGCCGCAGAAGGCGTGGCTGTTCTCGGGCACGGTAGCGAGCAACCTTCGCTTTGGTAACGAAGGCGCGACCGAGGGCGACATGCTTCACGCGCTTGAGGTTGCCCAGAGCACCTTTGTACTCGACCAACCGCAGGGGCTCGATACCCCGGTTGCCCAGGGCGGTACGAACTTTTCGGGCGGCCAGCGCCAGCGTTTGGCAATCGCCCGTGCGCTCATGAAGCATGCCGATCTATATATCTTCGATGACAGTTTTTCGGCCCTGGACTTTAAGACCGATGCCGCCCTGCGCCATGCGTTGCAAGACGAGACGCGTGACGCTGCGGTGCTCATCATCGCGCAGCGCATCTCGACGATCTTGCACGCCGACCAGATCGTCGTGCTCAAGGATGGCGAGGTTGTGGGTCTGGGCACGCATGGCGAGCTTATGGAAACCTGCGAGGTGTACCGTGCCATCGCGGAATCGCAGATGAAGGGAGGTGAGTAGCATGACCGAGGAGCTCAAGAAGCAGGGCGGCGTTGATGACGCCGCTGCCGCGGGACTGGTCGAGGAAACGGCTGCCGCGTCGACCGAGCTGGATGACGCCGCCAAGGCTGCGGCCGAGCGCGAGGCTCGCCGCCAAGCGCTCTACGAGGA
>RPYR01000014.1 GCA_008671285.1 Collinsella aerofaciens
AGTCAGGGCTCACGATGGGGCCACCGGCGCTGAGCGCGTAACCCGTAGAACCAGTCGCCGTGGACACGACCACGCCGTCTCCACGCAGGCGGTCGAGATGGTGGCCCGACACCGTGATGTCAAACTCGACCATATCGGACAGCGGCCCGCGGGTAAGCGCCATGTCGTTGAGGGCGAAGGTGCGAACGCCCTCCTTCGTACCGTCTTCGCGCACGGACACGATATCCGCGGAGATGGTGGCGCGACGGCTCACGTGCAGCTCACCGGACAGGGCATCACTCACAACCTGCAAAATGTCGCGCTCCTCGGGGCTAGCGGCCGTCAAAAAGCCCAGGTGACCATAGGAAAGACCGAGGATAGGAATCTCGCGATGGTTGAGGATGCGGGCAGCGCGCAGCAACGTACCGTCGCCGCCGAGCGTAATGACAAGATCGGAGCCGTCAATATCAGGCGTGCTCTGAATCTTCGATCGCTGGTCGGCAGCCCATGCGACCTCATAGCCCTGGCGCGTCAGCCAAAGCTCGAGCATCAGACCGCTCTCGACGGCCTCTTGCTTGTAGTAATTGGGAACCAGAAAGACCTTCATAGCGTTGCAGCTTTCTCGCTCATAACCGATACCTGGGATTGCAGCTCGTCTTTCGAACGGTCGCCGGGGACTAACCTCTTGCCGTACAGGAAAAACTCAACGTTGCCCTTGGCACCATGAATAGGTGACACGCACACATCGACCGGGAACAGGCCCTTGGCAGCAAAAAGTTCAACCGCCGCCACGAGTGTATCGCGGCGCACGGCGGGATCGGTCACAATGCCGCCCTCACCCACCAGCGCCGCCGGAGCCTCAAACTGCGGCTTTACGAGCGTGCAGAATGCACCCGTAGGCGCCAGGCACGCCAGTACCGCATCGATAATGTTCGCGATGCTGGTAAACGAGACATCACACACAGCCAGGTCGATAGTGCCGGCATAGCCAAGCTCAGGCAGCTGCGTCACGTTTGTGCGCTCATGCAGCGTCACGCGATCGTCCTGGCGCAACGACCAATCGAACTGGGCGCGACCCACGTCCACCGAGACAACGGTCGCAGCTCCGCGCTTGAGCAGACAATCGGTAAAGCCGCCGGTAGAGCAGCCCACATCCAGACAGGCAAGGCCCGTCGGATTGATGCCAAACGCATCAAGCGCGCCTTCGAGCTTAAGACCGCCGCGGCCAACATAGGGAATGCGCCCCTTCACATGCAGCGGCAGCCCCGGGATCACCTTAAGGCCCGGCGAAGTCAAGCGCTCACCGCCACTCGAGACCAAGCCGGCCATAAGAGTGCGAAGGGCATCCGCGCGATCGGCGCAGATGCCCTGTGAAATCAGTTCGTCATCAAGACGCACGCGTTTCATGAATGCCATCAACCATTCGTATCCGGAGATGCGGCCTAGCTATCCTGGGATTCGTTTGCCGCATCCTCATCGTATTCCTGCTCGAGCTTGTCGGCCTCACGCGGCGTCAGCTCAAACTTGTCGACCATGTCGACCGCACGGGAGCCCAGCTCAATCGCCTCGTCAAACAGATCGAGCGAACGCTCCAAGGACGTATCCTTAGAGCGAACGGTAGCGATGATCTGATCCAGACGGTCCGAGATCTCATCAAAGTTACGGACAGAACCCTCTGGCATGGCTACTCCTCGACGGAGTCGACAACAGCCTCGGCGGCGTCCGCATCCTCGGCCAGCACGCCAGCCTCAGCCTGAGCAACCGCAACCTTGGCGGCAGCCTCGGCAGCCTGCGCCTCCTCGCGAGCGCGATCTTCGGCCAGCAGCTCCTGGTACAGGCCCTCGCCCGGCAGCTCCTCGCTGCGAGCGATCTTGCCCAGCACGCCGTTGACGAACGATGCGGACTGGTCGGTGCCATAGGCCTTGGCAAGTTCGACGGCCTCGTTGATCACGATGGCGTCCGAGACCTCCTCGTCGGTGAGGAAACGCATCTCGTAAACAGCGATACGCAGCAGATTGCGGTCGGCGCCGGGCATGCGCATAAGATCCCAGTTCTTGGCAACGGATCGCAGAGCGCAGTCGATGCGGTCGATATGCTCGTAGGCACCGCGGCACAGCTCCAACGCATAGGGGTCGAGGGGACCCTTCGAGATCAGGAAATCACCCTCGAGGACGCGCTCGAGCGGGCTGTCCGTGGCCTCGGCCTGGAACAGCAGCTGCAGCGCCTGACTGCGGGCAAGCGTACGCCCGCGATAAACCTTAAGGCTCAAAGGTTACTCCTTGGGGAAAACGAGGCCGTCGATGCAAACGTCAACACGCTCGACCTCAACGCCCACCTGGGCATCGATAGCGGCGACCACGGCGGCGCGAACAGCCTCGGCGAGTTTCTTGAACGGATAGCCAAAGAACACCACGACACGCACGGTGAGTGCGAGCTTGTCGCCGACGACCTCGGCCTCGACCGCCGGCTCGGAAGCCGGGGCCTTGGACGAGAGCATCATGGAGACAAGGGTGGTGGCAAGGTCCTTGACGCCAACGGAGGCGATGCCCTCGACATCGGACACGGCGCGCGAGACGATGGCGGTCAGAACATCGGGCGAAATGCCGATGCCGTCAATCTTGATTTCCTGGGGCATGAGTCCTCCTAGAAGATTTGGTTGCTAGACGCGGGAGACGAACTTGCCGTCGCGGGTGTCAACCTTGATGACCTCGCCCTCGTTGAGGTACATGGGGACCTGGATGACAGCGCCGGTGTCGATCGTGGCCGGCTTGGTGGAACCCTGGACGGTGTCGCCCTTAAAGCCCGGGTCGGTCTGGACGATGGTGGTCTCGATGAACATCGGCGGGGTCACGCCCATGAGCTCATCGTCGGCGAAGAGCAGCTGGCAGATGTCGTTCTCGCGCAGCCACTTGGAGTTCTCGCCCACCATGTCCTCGGGAACGGGAACCTGCTCATAGGACTCGTTGTCCATGAAGATGTAGTCGGTGCCATCGTTGTAGAGGTACTGGAACTCACGGGTGGTGAGCATGACGCTCTCGAACTTGGTGCCGGCGTTGCAGGTGTTCTCGACGACGCGGCCGCTCTTGATGTCGCGGGTCTTGTAGCGCACAAACGCGCCGCCCTTGCCCGGCTTGACATGCTGAAACTCGACGATGGTGTAGACCTTGTCCTTGATGCGGAGACCGAGGCCGTTCTTGAAGTCGGCGGTAGAAATGGTAGGCATAGCGACCTTTCTTGTTATGGGCAGAACGCACAAGCGTCCAAATTACATACGACCGAAATTATACACTTGCAGACGGCGCCTGTAGCGAGCGCATAAAAAGAGAACGCGGGGCGTCCGAATCGATCCGGACGCCCCGCCCCAAAAATCTATCGAAATGGGCTAGCAATCGATGACGTGCAGGTCGTGCGGGGTCTTGGTGAAGGGCTCGTAGCCGTTCTCGGTGACCACGCCGTAGTCCTCCAGACGCACGCCGCCCACACCGGGCAGGTAGACGCCGGGCTCCATGGTGACAACCGAGCCGACCTCGATGGTGTTCTTGCTGCGGTTGAAGTTGGGCAGCTCATGGATGTCGATGCCCACGCCGTGACCCAGACCATGGTTGTAATAATCGCCATAACCGGCATCGCCGATGATCTTCTTGGAAAGCTTGAAAATGTCGTTGCCCTCGACGCCCGGATGGATGGCGGCGACGCACTCCTCGTGCGTACGGCGCACGAGCGCGTACAGGTCGAGCTGTTCCTGGGTAGGCTCGCCCATCACGACAGTGCGCGTCATGTCGGAACGATAATCGCAGTAGCCCGCGCCGTAATCCATGAGGACAAAGTCGCCCTTCTCGATCACGCGGTCGCTCGGCACGGCATGCGGGTTGGCGGTGTTGGGACCGCTCGCTACGATGGAGCCGAAGGCAAGGCTGTCAGCGCCATTGGCGAACATAAAGTTCTCGAGCTCGTTACGAACCTGCTTCTCGGTCATGCCGGGCTTAATAAAGCCGAGCATGTGCTGGAAGGCGGCGTCGGTGATCGACTGCGCATGGCGCATGAGCTCAATCTCCTCGGCATCCTTGATGGCGCGCATCTTGCGGATGTCGTCGTGCATCAGCGGCAGCATGCAGGCGACGGAACGGTCCTCCAGGCCGCGCTGAATACCTTGGTAGAAGTTAATCTGCATATCGTCCTCGACAGCGCAGACACGGCACTTGTTAGCCGCGATCTTGCCGGCGACCCAGCCGGGAATGGTACCCTCGTCCATGTCGTAGGCCCAGGGGCTGCCGGCGGGCGTGTTCTCCTCAAAGCTGTTGAGGTAGCGCGAGTCGGTGTGGAACAGGCACTGGTCGACCGTAATAAACGCAGCGTGCGGGAACTCGAAGGTGTAGTCGAAGACGCCCTTCACGCCCGTAAGCCAACGAAGGTTGGCCTCGTCGCGCACCACGATAGCGTCGTAGCCGCGCTCGGCCATCAGGGCACGGACACGCTCGATACGACCGGCAGGACCGGCAGCAAACTCAGACATGCAGATTCCTTTCTTGTTGTCTCTATATAGACGGGACGGGTCTCAACCGAACGACGGAATCGCATGCGATCCGCAACCGATAGAAAACCCGCCCCTCAACATGATACGAAAGACGATGGATGTCAATAAATCTTAGAGAAGTTCTTTGCGAGAAGCCAAGTAGGCGTGAGCATGGCGCTCAAGAACCTCGTCCTCAACGCTCGTTAGGCGAATGGCACCGAGTGCTGCGGGCAGCGGCAGCATGCTGCGATTCGAGCGAACGAACTGCTGCTTGCGGAACTCCTCGATAAACGCGGTGGGCTCCAGGTCGAAGGCAAGCTCCTCGATACCAAAGTCCTCCAGGCAGTCATCGACCTCAAAGACGTAATCGATATCAAAGTCGCAGGCATCATGTGCCAGGCGCGCCTCAAAGCGCATGCCCTCGGATAACAGCTGATAGGCAGGGACCTGCGAAGCGGCATCACCCAAGCAAGCGCGCAAGGTACGCTCCCCCGTCTTACCAAAATCGAGCGCATGGCGGGCGCTCGGGTTCGTGGCCATCAGTACGTCCTTGCGGGCAGTCTGAGACCATTGAACGGCATTGACGAGCGCGACCTCCTCGCCCGCGAGAATCTCGGGGACGGTCTCAGTAAACTGATTCCAGCGGGACTTGCTGCTCGAAAGCATGGTGCCAACAAGTACCACATAGCCGAGCTTAAGGTCCTCGGGGTCCGCCTCGCGAACAAGGTCGAGGTCACACACGACCAAGCCCGGTTCGGGACGGAACGCGATAGCGGGAAGCGCATTCGCCGACGAGGCGACGAGCGGCTTCATGGTCGTCGCGACCGTGAGCATGGCGTCGAAGGTCGTCGGCAACAGCGCGCACTCGGTTCGGCCGCACCACTGGTTGGAGCACCAGCTAACAACCGAGCAGGTTGCGGCATCGCCAACGGCGACAACCAGATCGTCGCAGGTAACGCCGTTGGCAGACAGGGCGCCAAAGATAGCATCAGCATCGGCCAGCGTGGCACCAGCAGGCGAAACCTCGAGGACTAGCGGCGACACGGCAAAACCGGCGTCGACCAGCGCATGCTCGACGACTTCACCAAAACGCTCGGATGTGGCGGTGTTCCAAACGACCATCGCGCGCTTAGGCTTGCCCACGGCCGAGGCAAACATACGCGACAGTTCATCGAACGCACCCAATCCGACACGGACATCGACGCTGCGGTTTTGGAAATTGATCAGTTGACGGCGAATCATAGCAGCCCACGCTCCAAAAGCATCTCGGCACAAAGGTAGGAAACGTCCTCGAAGGACTTGTTGCGAATATCAAGGGTAAGGTCGGCAGCCTGACGATACAGCGGACGGCGATGCTCAAACAGGCGCGCGGCATGCTCAGGCGAGCGGAAATCGGGACGCGTGTCGGACCGACGAATCTGGCGAATCGAATCCTCGAAGTCGCCCTCGAGGTACACGCACGTACCCATTTCGTGCATCAGTTCAATATTCACCGGCGTTTCGACGATACCGCCCCCGCACGAAACCAACAGGCTGCGCTCGCTTTGGAGCGAACGGAGCGCCGAGGTCTCGAGCTCGCGAAAACGACCCTCACCCTCGGTCTCAAAAATCTCGGTTACCGACTTGCCGCAACGGCGCACGACCAGGCGGTCGGTATCGATAAAACGCCGCTTGAACATGGTGCCGACGTTGCGCGCGAGCGTCGACTTGCCCGCGCCCAAAAAGCCGATAAAGAAGATATGGTCGCAGCCGTGTTTGGTGTGCTGGGACATAGCGAGACCTATTCCTCGCAGGGAAGGTCGCGCAGGGCCCGGCGCTCAAAGATACGGAAGATCTGCGTATACCACAGGTCCTGCGTCGCCTGCGGCTTTACCAGGATGGTATCGACGCCGGCGAAATTACCGCTCCACACGTCAGTGTAGAGCTGATCACCGATCAGCACCGCCTCGTCGACCGTGGCGCCGAGGCGCTTAAGACCCGCCTTGAGGGCAAACGGCGCCGGCTTCATGGCGTGGCTGATGGCCTCGAGTCCCAGCTCGCGTGCAGAGCTCATGACCTGGTCGCGATGCCAGTTGTTGGACACCATGCACAGCTTAAAACCCTTGGCGCGGGCGGCGTCGAGCCAAGCGGAAACCGCGGTGGGAACCTGCTCGGTGTCGCGCGGCACGAGGGTGTTATCGCGATCGAGCAGAATGGCGCGTTTACCGTCGGCCCATAGGGTATCAAGGTCGATGCGATCGACCGAGGCAACGTATCGTTTGGGGCTAAAAATCCTCATGTTAATTCCAAGACTGTTGATGCTCTTCGTAGGTTTGCGAGAAGTACTCCTCGTCCTGCGTAATGTAGAAATACAGGTCGTCGGAGTCGGTCGGCTCAAGGGTGGCCTTGAGCGCCTCGAGCGACGGAGAGCAGATGGGCGTGGGCGGCAGACCCTCGTGTTTATAGGTGTTATACGGACTATCGCTCTGCAGGTCGTCGGCGGTAACCTCGCCACCGGTGACATACATCATGGTCGCATCGCTGTTGAGATAGCGCAGACCGTCGAGCTTGCCGGCAAGGCGGTTGTAGAAGACCGAGGCCACGTGCGCACGTTGATCGGCGTTGAGGCCCTCGCGCTCAACGATAGAGGCCAAGTTGACGATGTCGTAGTCGGACATCTCCACGCCGTAGCGTTCCTTGATCTTGGCTTCGCAGCTCGCAAAGTCAAGCGACTTGTACTCGGTCTTAAACTGATCGAGCATGGCGCGAATCACGTCATCGGCCGTCGGCGAATCGCCCAGCGAATAGGTCTTGGGGAACAAGAAACCCTCGAGCGAATCGTTGGCGGCGCCCTTAAGGAAGCTATAGTCGTCAACGTAGTTGGAGGCCTTGACCTGGTTGAGGAAGTCTTCCTTAGAGATGCTGTCGTAGGCCTGGGCCACACGGTCGGCGACTTGATCGACCGTTAGGCCCTCAGGGATAGTTAGCGCATTGGAGCCCGCGTTGGGGCCTTCCATGAGCTGCTGAACAACCTTGGTCGCATCCATGAGTGTGGTAAACGAATAATCACCAGGCTTGAGCGACATATCGGCGTTGAGCTTTTTCACCGCCGCATAATAATCCTTGGGATTTTCGACGATATGATTCTCGGAGAGAATCGAAGCGATGCTGTCACCCGAGGCACCATCGGGAATCGTAATAGTAACCTGCTGGCCTGCAACGACTTTCGCACCCTCACCGCCAAAGAAGCCCTTGACGGCTGGCACGACAAAGAAAACGATCGCGACAAGCGCAAGCGCGGCAACAACGCCACCGATAATCATAGGCACCGGGGAGCTTTTCTTTTGAGCACCGCGACGAGCATGCGTGTTGTAGCTCGAGCGGGTCGCCGGAGCAACGCCATGCGAACCACGAGCGTGATGCGAATTCGATTGGGGGGCCTGCGTTCGCTGGGTAGGTGCCTGCTGCTTAAAGCGGGTGCCGCCTGCAGGCCGGGCCGTACGAGCAGTGGGCTGCTGAGCCGCGTGAGAAGCCGGATGCTGAACCGAACGAGCAGAAGGCTGCTGACCCGTCCGTTGAACAGGTTGGGCCGAACGAGAGAAGGACTGCGCCGGGCGCGCGGCAGGCTGAGCTGCGCGCTGCGTCGGCTGTGCCGGACGCTGGTCAGGCTGGGCAGGGCGCGACGCCGGCTGCTGTGTACGATTCGGCTGGCGCGGATCGGAAGCACTAGGCATGCGAAACCTCCTCGTTTTTACGATCGAGCCACGTCTGCAAAAACAGGCTGGCGGCAATCATGTCGATCTTGCCCCTCATCTGCTTTTCGTTGAGTCCCTGCTCGCGCAGGATACGCTTGGCCTCTTGCGAGGACAGACGCTCGTCCTCAAACTCCAACGGAAGATCGAGCTCGTCGGCAATCTTTTGCGCCACAGCGGCAACGCGCTCGGCCTGAGGGCCGGGCTCACCGGCCATGGTCAGGGGACGTCCGCTTACCAGGATGTCGGGCTCATAGTCCTCAACCAGGTAGCGGAACGTCTTGGCCATACCGGTGACCTCGGCAGCCGGAAGCACCTTGACAGGCATCGCCATCTTGCCATCACGGCTCGAGACGGCAATGCCAATCCTGGTCTCCCCTATGTCCAGCGCGAGCGCAACCACAGTGACTTCTTAGATTCTTAGGCGCCGAGTGCGGTCTTAGCGGCCGCGAGGGCATCGGCGATACCGGCAGCGTTCTTGCCACCGGCCTGGGCCATGTTGGGACGGCCACCACCGCGACCGTCAACCAGGCCCGCGATCTGCTTGATCACGTTACCGGCGTGGAACCCGGCCTTGACGGCGTCATCGGAGCCGGCAGCGAGCAGGGCCGGGGTGCCTTTCTCGGTCACGCTGGCAACAACGCAGGCGACGGGGCCGGCGACCTTCTGGTGCACGGTATCCCAAACGTTGCGCAGGTCTGCGGCCTCGAGACCCTGAAGCTCAGCGACGACGAGCTTGTAGCCGCCGAGTTCGACAGCGCCGTCGATGGCGCTGGAGATTGCATCGGAGGAGCCACCGGTCAGAGCCTTTTTGAGCTTGTTGGACGTCTCGCGCAGCTCGGCCTGCAGGTTCTCCACACGGGCGGGAACCTCGTCGACGCGGCACTTGAGCGCAGCAGCAGCGGCGTCAACGAGTGCCAGGCGGTCGGCCATGTAATCGAGAGCGCCCTTGGAGGTCACGGCCTCGATACGGCGGACGTTGGAGCCCGTGGAGGACTCGGAGATGATCTTGAACAGACCGATCTCGGCGGTGTTGGCAGCATGCGTACCACCACAGAGCTCGCGGGAGAACGGCTGGTCCTCGGCGCCCACGGAGACGACGCGGACGACATCGCCGTACTTCTCGCCAAACAGCGCGACAGCGCCGGCGGCCTTGGCTTCGTCGATGCCCATGACACGGGTCACGACCGGCTTGGAAGCGAAGATCTGCTGGTTGACCAGGTCCTCGACAGCCTTGAGCTGCTCGGAGGACAGGGCCTCGAAGTGCGTAAAGTCAAAGCGCAGGTGCTCGGGCGTCACCAGCGAGCCGGCCTGGGAGACGTGCTCGCCCAGGACCTGCTTAAGGGCGGCGTCGAGCAGGTGCGTGGCGGTGTGGTTACGGCGCAAGAAGCCACGGCGCTCGGCGTCGAGCGCGGCGGTAACAGCGGCACCGACAGTCAGCGTGCCATCGGCAACGTGCGCGAGGTGGGCATACAGGCCGTTGTGGTTCTTGGTGTCGGCAACGGTCAGAACAACGCCCTCGGCGGAAAGCATGCCGGCATCGCCCTGCTGACCACCCATCTCGGCATAGAACGGGGTGCGGTCGAGCACAACCTCGACGTCCTCGCCGGCGGCAGCGGACTCGACGGACTCGCCGTTGCGCACGATGGCGACAACCTTGGCGCCCTCGATCACATCGTTGTCATAGCCGTCGAACTCAGTCGCGGCGACCTTGTCGGAAAGCTCGACCCACACGTCATTGAAGCTGCCCCAGGCGTCGCCCTTGGCATTGGCGCGGGCGCGGGACTTCTGGTCCTCCATGCAGGCAGTGAAGCCGTCCATGTCGACGTCGTGGCCAGCGGTGCCAGCGATCTCGACGGTCAGGTCGATGGGGAAACCAAAGGTATCGTGCAGCTTAAAGGCAACATCGCCCGAAAGCACAGCGCCCTCGGCAAGCGCTGCCAGGGCCTCATCCAGGTAAACGCGACCGTTGTCGAGCGTCGTGGAGAAGCGCTCCTCCTCGGAGGCGACAATACCCTTGACGAGCGCGACGTTCTTGAGCAGCTCGGGATAGGCCTCGCCCATCTGAGCGTTAACCTCGTCGATAAACTTGGTCAGGAAGGCGCCCTCGATGCCCAGCAGGCGACCGTGGAACACGGCGCGGCGGAGCAGACGGCGAAGAACGTACTCGCGACCCTCGTTACCGGGGAGGATGCCGTCCGAGATCATAAAGTCGACGGCACGGGAGTGGTCGGCGATGATGCGCAGCGAGCGGCTGGCACCGGAGTAATCGTCGGCGTCAAAGGTCTTGCCGCTGATCTTCTCGCCCAGCTTGATGAGGTGCTGCATCAGGTCGCCGTCGTAGTTGGCGGTCTTGTGCTGCATGATGGCGGCCATGCGCTCAAGGCCCATGCCCGTATCGAGGTTACGGTGCGGCAGCTCCGGCATGGAGCCGTCCTCCTGGCGGTCGTACTGGGTAAAGACGAGGTTCCAGAACTCCAGGAAGCGGTCGCAGTCGCAGCCAGGCTTGCAGTCGGGGCTGCCGCAGCCGACCTCCTCGCCCATGTCAAAATAGATCTCGGAGCACGGACCGCAGGGACCGGTGGGGCCAGCGGCCCAGAAGTTGTCGTCCTCGCCCAGGCGGGAGATGTGGTCCTCGGCAACGCCCAGAGAACGCCACACGTCGTGGGTCTCGTCGTCCTCGGTAAAGACGGTAAAGTACAGGCGGTCGCGCGGCAGCTTGAACTCCTTGGTGATGAGCTCAAAGGCCCAGGCGCAAGCCTGCTGCTTGGAGACGCCGCCAAAGGAGAAGTCGCCGAGCATCTCAAAGAAGGACAGGTGACGGCCGTCCTCGCCGATGCAATCGATGTCGTTGGTGCGGACGCACTTCTGGCAGGAGATAGCGCCGATCTCCTTCATGGTCTTCTTGCCCTGGTAGTACTCCTTAAACTGGTTCATGCCGGCGTTGGCAAGCAGCAGCGAAGGATCGTCGGGGACGAGGGACGAAGAAGGATAGAGCTTAAGACCGCGCTCCTCAAAGAAGTTGAGGAACTTGGAGCGGATCTCGGCCGTAGTCATTGACGGGTAGTCAGCACTCATAGAGGGAATCTCCTCGGTTTCACATCGAAACAGTTCAAAC
>RPYR01000138.1 GCA_008671285.1 Collinsella aerofaciens
AGCTCCTGCATGGCGCAACCCCTTCTCGCGTCAACGATACCGCGCGATTACTAAACGTTGCTCGATAGTCTACCACAGACCGCCCACCGCCCGCCCCACACGCCGCCTCGCACCACAAACCAGTCTGTTTGGGACAACGCAAATCGTGGCAGACGGCCTCCCAACACGCTAATGGCGGGCGCGTATCTTCACCAAACGCACCGTGGCAAGCGCAAAGCCCACAGCGGCCACAGCCATGAGTACGTAGAACACCGAACGGAAACCAAACAAGAACACATCCGGACGGCCTGCAACGAAACTGGTCACGGACTCGCCCATCGCCACGCTCATCTGCCCATACAGGATATGCGACGCCACCGTAATACCGAGCGCCATGCCGGCGTAGCGCGCCAAACTGCCCAAGCTGCCAGCAAAACCGAGCGCCTCGCGCGGGGCCGAGCCCATGTACAGCGAGTTATTGGGGCTCTGGAAAATCGACGTGCCGCACGACATAAACGCGACACAGCACACGATCACAGGGATGGAAGAGTGCTCGTCGAGTGTGCTTACCGCAAAGAGACCGCATACGTACACGCCCAGGCCGACTGCCGTGGGGCCCTCGCAGCCAACACGATCCGAAACCGTACCCGAAAGCGGGCCGATAAAGGCATTCACCATCGGCAGCGCCAAAAAGAGCAATCCGGAAATGTCGGAACCAAAGCCGTGGGCGTCCTGAAAATAGAACGGCAAGATAAACTCGGATGCGCCAATACCAACGAACACGATGAGCATGCAGGCAAGGTTGATGGTGAAGGCCGAATTTGCAAAGCAGCGACGAGCAGCCTCGAGCAGGGACATGGGGCGCTCGCCGACCTCCGGCTTAACATGCGGTAGCGTATAGAGCCCCACGATAAACGAGATGACGCCAATAGGCAGGTTGATGAGGAAGATACTCTCCCAGGGAAAGCTTGCCACCAGCATGCCACCGAGCACGGGACCACACATCATGCCGAGGGCCACGAAGGTCGCGAGAATACCCATGGCACGGCCTCGTTCGCGCGCCGGAAACGACTCGGTGATGATACCCATGTTGTTGGCCATGGCCGCCGCGCAACCGACACCCTGAACAATGCGTGCCAGGATAAGAACCTCGAGCGAGGACGAAAGGTCGCACAGCAGCGAACCGACCGAAAAGACGATGACGCCCAGCTGGAACACATTCACCTTGCCGCGCACGTCGCCCAGACGGCCAAACGGCAACATAGCCACGCATGTCGCAAGCAGATACACCGAGCTTACCAGCTGAATGCGATCGAGGCCCACGCCCAGCTCCTTTTGCATCACGGGCAGCGCCACGGTCACGACGGTCGAATCCAGACACACCATAAACGTCATGATGAGCACGGTAAACAGAATCGCCCACTTGTTCTTGCCATGGGTGTCGCCCTCTAGGGCAATGTGCTCGCGGCGCAGCTGCTCTGCAGTTTTCTCCATATCCATCCTTTCGAGTGGCCCAACGCAAAAAAAACGGGGCCCCAATCGCATGCAAACAGCCGCAATTGGGGTCCCGCCTACGGAATCGGAACGAAAGGTCGCCGAAGCTTTCTGCCAGCATCGGCGCCTCGCACGAACGCTAGCCTAGCACTGCTCGAGCGCCTGCTCAAGGTCGGCAATCAGATCGGCCGTATCCTCGAGGCCGCACGACAGGCGCACCATGTCGGCAGAAATGCCACAGGCGATGAGCTCCTCATCGTTCATCTGGCGATGCGTGGCATTAGCGGGATGCAAGCAGCAGGTACGCGCATCGGCCACGTGCGTGGCGATCTGGGCGAGCTTAAGGCTCTTCATAAAGGTCTCGGCCGCCGCGCGACCACCGTTAAAGCCAAAGCTCACAACACCGCAGGTACCGTTGGGCATGTACTTCTGAGCCATGTCGTAGTACTTGTCGCCCTCCAGGCCCGGATAGCTCACGAAGCGCACCTTGGGATGGCTCTGCAGGAACTTGGCAACGGCCAGGCCGTTCTCACAATGACGCGGCATGCGTACATGCAGGCTCTCGAGCGAGCTGTTCAGGAAGAAGGCCGCCTGCGGGTTCTGCATGGGGCCGAGGTCGCGCATGAGCTGCGCGGTGGCCTTGGTAATGAAGGCGCCCTCGCGACCGAACTTCTCGGCATAGGTCACGCCGTGATAGCTCTCGTCAGGCGTGGTGAGACCCGGGAACTTATCTGCATGGGCCATCCAGTCAAACTGGCCGTGATCGACGATCACGCCGCCCAGGTAGGCCGCATGGCCATCCATGTACTTAGTGGTGGAGTGCGTGACGATGTCGGCGCCCCACTCAAAGGGACGGCACATCACGGGCGTCGGGAAGGTGTTGTCGACCATCAGCGGCACGCCGTGGTCATGTGCGGCCTTGGCAAAGCGCTCAATATCGAGCACGGCAAGGGCGGGATTTGCGATCGTCTCGCCAAAGACGAGCTTTGTGTTGGGCTGAAAGGCAGCCTCCAGCTCCTCATCGGTGCAGTCGGGGGCGACGAACGTGCAGGTCACGCCCATGCGGCCCATGGTGTGGGCGAGCAGGTTATACGTACCGCCGTAAATGGCAGAGCTTGCGACCACGTGATCGCCGGCACCGGCAACGTTAAAGATCGCGAGGAAGTTCGCAGCCATGCCCGAACTCGTGAGCATCGCTGCGGTGCCGCCCTCCATCTCGCAGATCTTGGCGGCAACCAAATCGCACGTGGGGTTCTGCAGACGGCTGTAGAAGTAGCCAGACTCCTCCAGGTCAAACAGCTTGCCCATGTGCTCCGACGTGTCGTACTTCCACGTGGTGGACTGGTAGATGGGCACCTGGCGCGGCTCCGCATCTCCCGGGTGATAGCCGCCCTGAACACATGTAGTACCGATAGTCTGCTCGCTCATATCTAGCTCCCTTGCCTGGGTTTTAGTTTTATTCGGTTCACGATACCGCTACCCTGCACCCCTCTCAACCCATCCCCAAGGTAGGTTATAGGACAAATTGATCAGGGGTATTTATCTCAAGCCTTGGGCATTTGCTCGATAGATAAAAATGAGGCATACATGAAGCTCTCGATGATTACATGCCCCGTCACGGGTACCATAGGCGAGTACACCGTGACCAAGGAGACAACGATGAAGCAAATCGATACTGCTCAGCTCGACACCGCCGCCTGCCAAGCTCAGGCTGCCGAATACCACGCCCAAGGCTTCAACTGCGCACAGGCCGTCGCCTGCACGCTCGCACCTGCCGTCGGGCTCGACCCCCAGACCGCCTTTACCCTCACCGAGGGCTTTGGCGCCGGCATGGGCGGCATGACCGAAACCTGCGGTGCCATCTCGGGCGCCGTGGCCATCATGGGCTTTGTGATGAGCGACGGCATGGAAAACCCCAAGACCAAGGGCCAGACCTACAAGCTGTCGCGCGAAATCGCCAAGCGTTTTGGCGAGAAGAACACGACGACCGTCTGCGGCACGCTCAAGGGCATCGGATCGGACAAGGGTCCTCTCCGCAGCTGTCCGGGTTGCATCGACGATGCCGTCGAAATCGCCTGCGATGTGCTAAAGCAGCTCGCCGAGTAAGCGGCAGCAACAGAAAAACGACGGCCGGCGCGCTTGGGATCCATCCAAAAGCACGCCGGCCGTCGCCGTTAAAACTCGGCAAATTCGGGAGCGCCGACCTCAATCTCCTCGCGCCCCGCCATAAGCTCGCGCATCTTAGCGCAAAACGGCTCCTGCTCCCCCGCTTTGAACACCAAATGAATCGTCACGGTATCCGCGAAATCGGTATCCGAAACCTTGGCACCCGAATCCTGCGCCAAATGAAGCACTTGCTCATACTGCGGATAGGCCACATGCACGTCAACAGGCACGACACTCGTCATCTCGACGATCTGCCCGGCCTCCTGAGCCGCGGCCACCGCCGTCTGCGTCGCCGCGGTATAGGCGCGCACCAAGCCACCGGGCCCTAACAGCGTGCCACCAAAATAGCGCGTCACCACGCAGCAAACATTTTTGAGCCCCGCGCCGCGCAGCACCTCGAGCGTCGGCATACCGCTCGTGCGGCTCGGCTCACCATCATCGCTCTGGCGCTCGCGTCCATCGACTAAAATCCACGCGGGGACATTGTGCCGAGCGTCGTAATGACGCTTGCGAACCATCTCGATAAAGGCATTCGCCTCGTCCTCGGACTCAATATGGACCAGCTGGGCAATAAACCGGCTCTTGCGGTCCACAAACTCGCCCGAAGCCTCAATATTCGATTGCAGAGTAAAATAGCTGTCCAACAAAGCCCCTCAACAAAACTAAGCGCGGCAACAAACAGCCTCAATAATACGGCAAAGAACGTACCGTTAATCCCGGTAAATAGAACGGCAACACCGATGATTCCGTAAACGAAAGCGAGAACCCGTCAGCGCGAGCAAGGTGCCTTGAAAGACGAGGGCATTGACCTTATGGTCATGCCCGAAGGCTTGAAAGGCAGATTGCCGCGCTGACGGGTTCGCAGCGTCAACAAAGTGCCGAGTGGGCTTGTAAGCCGGGTTCTGTCGTGAACGGTCATTTATCTTGTCTGCACGTTACCGTGCAGCTCCACGCACGCTACCCGAACGCGGACCGGGCCGGCCCATAGCGTTCCTATTCGCGCTTGCTCCGGATGGGGCTTGCC
>RPYR01000242.1 GCA_008671285.1 Collinsella aerofaciens
TCATGGGCAGGCTCGAGGCCTACCTCGTGTACTATCGCGAGGAGCGGATAAAGAAGTCCCTCGGGTGGCTCAGCCCGATGGAGTACCGCAGGAAGCTTGGATACGCCTAGGCGCGGTCCAAGAAATCGTCCGCACCCCCCCCTCGTGTGGACGGCCTTTAACTTTGTGGCCTTTTTTATCCTGGTGGGCCGGTCCTCGTCCTTTCGCATCCAACGTTTCTCGGGCACGGCGGCGCTCGTGCTGCTGGGCGGCGCGTTCTTTGCCATCTCATATGCGTTGCGCGTGCCCTGGGCATGGAGGCTCAACTTCTCGCTCATCTATTGCGTCTTGTGTGTGGTGGCGATGGAAATCTGTCTCGATTGCGGTGTCATTCCGTCATATCACGACATCGCCGGCATCTTCGACACCTTGCCGCTTGACCTCAAAGTTCTAACGCGCGACCTGCAGGAAGTCTATGCCACGCCGGTGTCGAAGCCAATGCCGGCGGGCGTGTGCGAAGAGCTGCGAGCCCAGGAACACGGGCATGCCCATGCCTTTGCCGTGGCGTCCGATCCCGATGTGATGTACCGTGCCTTTCCACTGCTGGGCGGATCGGCCCTGCTTGCCCAAGACGTGTCGGAGCTCAACGAGCTTAACCGTGAGCTGGCACATCGTCGCATGGAGCTGCAGCGTCAAAACGAGCTGCTCGCCGCCGACTACGACCTTAAGACGCATTTGGCAGATCAAGAGGCCGAGACCTTGCTGGTCCAAGACGTGGACCAGGCGATTGCCCGCGCGCTCGAAGGGATGTACGACCTGCTGAGCTCGCTGCCGCCGTTGACCGACGAGGCGTCTTCGCACGAGCGCTACCGCATGCTGCAGCGCGCCAAGATGCTCGTCGCCTATTGCAAGCGCAAGGGGTCGCTCACGTTGGCACAGCACGGGGAGAGCGGTTTTGATCGCGACCGCATTCAGCTCATTGCCAACGAGCTCGCAAGCGACCTGCGCACCATCGATATCGACTGCGCCTCGATTATCGCCATACGGCGCCCGTTGCATGCCAGTACGGTAAGCGCCCTGTACGACTGCGTGTATGACTTTGCGTTTTTTGCCTACACCACCGACCATCCGGCGCTTATGTATCACTTGGGCGACCATGACCGATGCAGTGTCGAGCTGCGTGCCACGCTTTTTTCCAACGATGATGAAGATCTTTCGCAGACGCTCGCTGCGCAAGAGCTCGAAAGCGCTCTGCAAGGGCGCAACGTGGCATACCGCCTTGAGGGCGAGCCCGGCCAGCTGCGCATGATCGTCTTGATGCCGAGGGCGGGTGAGTGACGATGCAGATTTCGCTCATTCTTCCCCAAATCGTTGCGCTCGATGTTGTCTTTGCCCTGGCTGCGTGTCTGCAGACGATCCACGTCCCGCTCATCGCATCGCGCCGCTCGTCCTATAACCGTAAGGTGATTTGTGCCTACGAGGCGAGCCTTGTGCTTCACCTAGTTATTTCGGCGCTCATCTTGTTCGCGTCGTCTGGCTCATATCTGGTGGCGCCGCTTGACGTTTGCGCCAGGGCAATGGGCGGAGCGTTGTGGACCAATGCCGCAATCTTTGCCTATGGCGTGGTACTTATGGTGCGCTATCGTCGCCCCGTCATGCTGGCCGAACTGTTGCTCGTTGCCGCCGTGACACCGCCGGTGGTACTTGCCATGGGCTCGGCGTGGACCACGGTCCTTATCGCAGAGGGAGCGTTTTTCCTGTTCCGCTCCATTGCGGCGCTCTTGATGGATGTCCGCAACCGCCAGGAGGATATCACCGCGTTCTCGACGATCGAAACCATCAACGTGATTCCCGTGGGCATCCTGTATCTGGACCCGAGGGGCCGTCCGCTGCTCATGAACCGCTGCATGCGAAAAAACCTGGTGGAGCTTCATATGCCCACCGACCTAGGTGATATGAGCGGAACATGGAACGACCTGCGCAAACTCAGCATGCAGATGCCCGAAAGCAGCCAGAACCGCGTGCGGATTAATCTGGACCGCTTTGGTGAGGCGCGGGCGGTGGTCGAGGTTTCTCCCGCCGAGATTCGCTTGTTTGTGCACGACGAGGTTATGGTTTCGGGCCGCCTCTTTGAGCGCATTATCGGACTGGACGTGACGGAATACGCACACGCCTACGACCGCTTGGCGCAAGCAAACCACCTGCTTGAGCTTGCGGGCCAAGAGCTCCAGTCCCAGATCGAAGAAGTTAAAAAGGTTGCCGACAATGCGGCCTACCTACGTATGCGAGCCCGCGTTCACGATGTGATCGGGCAGCGCCTGTCCATTCTTCATCGCTATTTGGAGGAGGGGCGTCTGGACGATGAGTCGCTCGAGCAGATCGACCCGTTGCTACGCTCAATTGCCGCCGATTTGCGCAGTGGTGGTGCCAGCGAGCCTGCAGAGCAGCTGGGTGATATCGTCCATGCTTTTGGCCTGGTGAGTGTGCAGATCGATGTTGAGGGGGCGCTGCCGGAGGACGCGCGTGTCGCTGCAGCCTTTCTGCAGATTATCCGCGAAGCCTCGACCAATGCCACCAAGCATGCACAGGCCCATCGGGTCCATGTGCGCCTGTGGCGGGAGACGTCGGAAGACAGCGCTGTTGTGCGGATGACCGTTTCTAACGACGGCGCGCCTGCACCCGTATCGTATCGCGAGGGAACGGGTATCCCAGGTATGAGGCATGTCGCGCAAGATCTGGGCGGCTGCCTGGAAATCCATGCCGCCCCGCCCTTTACGCTTGCGGTGTCCATCCCGCTCAACGCCAGCGCCACAGCTCAAAGGAGAAGCTCATGATCCGCGTCCTTATAGTCGAAGACCAGGCCATCCTGCGCGAGAGCCTGGCGCGTTCCGTTGGCGACCAGCCCGATATGACCGTTGTTTCCGCCATTGCCGATGCTTCCGAGGCCTTGGGTGTCGCGCTCAAGGAGCGCCCGGACATGATACTGATGGACGTATGCACCGAGCATGATTCCAACGGCATCGTGGCGGCGGCGCGCATCAAAGAACAACTGCCCGAGTGCCGCGTCATTATCATGACCGGCATGCCCGAGATCACCTTTGTCGATCAGGCGCGCGAGGCGGGCGTCGACAGCTTTGTGTACAAGAACGTCGGTATCGACGAGCTTTTCGCCGTGATGCGCTCCACGTTGGCGGGTTACTGCACGTTTCCCAAGCCGCCCGAGAGCATCTTCTCGGGCACGGCGGCCCTCGACGATGTCGAGCTGTCGATCTTGCGCCTTGCCTGCGAGGGTAAAAGCCGCCGCGAGATCGCGGCCGAGCTGTTTATGAGCGAGGGCACCATCAAACGCCGCATCTCGGAGATTCTCAATAAGACCGGCTACGACAACATCATGCGCTTGGCCGTGCGCGCGGTAACGGAGGGCAGCATCGTTCCCAACATGGAGCGCTAGCGCTCGTTACGCATCGGCATAAAGCGACGGGGCCGCAGGATCAACTCCTGCGGCCCCGTCTGGTGTGCGCGGATGTGTCCGCCAATCCGCGGCTATCGGTGTCTGCCGTTACGCGATGGTTGCGCTGTAAGAGGCGACGTCCTCGTAGGAATCGGTCAGGTAGGCGTCGATGCCGATGGTCGTATTGACGAGGTCGTCAAGGCTGTCGAGCGTGCCGTTCGAGAACGTGAATTCCTCGGTGGCGTTGGTGCCGGGCATCAGGTGAGCCGAGAACCAGGCTTCCTTCATGGTGCCGTTGACGTTGGTCTTGCCGGTGGGGGCGTAGAAGGTCAGGTCCTTGTCGCTCTTGTTGGTGATGTTGACGACAAAGCCGATGTCGCCCCAGTCGTCCTTGAACTTCTCGGTGATGGTGATGGTGCACAGGTCGTCATCGGCGACGGTGACGGCGGGGGAGATTTCAATCTTCTGGACGTCGTCGTCTTCAACGGCCTCATCGATCTCCTCTTCCTTCTCGGCCGCCTCGCGATCCTTCTTCACCGTACCGGACAGGTCCTTGTCGGACTTGGTAAAGACAAGATTGCCGTCATCTTCTTCGAGGATGAGTTTGCCGTCCTTGAGCTTCATGTCATGCGACTCGTCTTCGGCGGTGATGGTTACGGTGGTGGCGTCCTTTGCCTCCCATTTAAGGTCCATGACTTCAAGGAACAGGTCGAGGGCACCTGTACCGTCCTCATCGAGAATCAGAACACAGTGGACACCCCAATCCTCGAGCATCTTCATGTACTCATCGGTCAGCTCTTCGCCATCCACGGTTCCACCCGAGAGTTCCCAGCTGCCGACGAAGTTGGCCTTGGGGTCCTTGTCGCCGCCGCTGCAGCCCGTCAGGGCAAAGGCGAGCGCCAGGACGCATGTCAGAAATGCGAGTACGGACTTTTTGAACGTTGTCTTCATGGTGTCCTCCTTCATCGAACGAAACCCATAGAAGGCAGCGGGGGTGGCGGATCCCCCGCTCATTACCAGTTAGGGGCGCTAGGGCCTGGGCGTTCCGCAGTTGCTGCAGAACTTGCCGCCGTTTTCGCTACCGCAGTTGGGGCAGAACCACTTGGCCGGTGCCGGGGCGGGTGCGGGACTGCCGCACTCGGAGCAGAACTTGCCGGTGTTGGTGGCGCCGCAGCTGCAAGTCCACGTGCCGGCCGCAGGTGCGGGGGCGGGAGCCGGAGCCGGCTGCGGGGCGGCCTGCTGCTGTGCCTGGCCGGCGGCGAACAGCTGGCTGGCGTTCATACCGCCCATGCCGCCTGCCATGCCCATGCCCATAAAGCCCGCCATCGCGCCGTTGGGGTTGGCGGCTGCCGCGCGCATTGCGTCGCTCTGGGCGCTGGCAATGTTGGCTGCCGCCATAGTGGGATCGCGCATGACCGCGGCTTTCTGCAGGTCCTTGATCATCTGCTCGTCCTCTTGCGAGGCGGCGATGGAGTTGACGCCAAAGCTCACGATCTCGACGCCGCGCAGGTCACGCCAGTCGGCAGAGAGGACCTCGTTGAGCGCACGGGCGAGCTCGGTGGTGTGGCCGGGGATAGCGCTGTAGCGGATGCCCATCTCCGAGATCTTGGCAAAGGCGGGCTGCAGAGCGGTGAGCAGCTCGGACTTAAGCTGGCTGTCGATCTTGTCGCGCGTATAGCTATCGGTCACGTTGCCGCACACGTTGGTGTAGAACAGCAGCGGGTTGGTGATGCGATACGAATACTCGCCGTTGCAGCGCACGGAGATGTCGACGTCCAGGCCAATGTTGTTATCGACCACGCGGAAGGGCACGGGCGAGGCGGTGCCGTACTTGTTGCCGATGATCTCCTTGGTGTTGATGAAGTAGACGCGCTGGTCCTTGCCCGCGTCGCCGCCAAAGGTAAAGCGGCTGCCGATATTGGCGAAGGTCTCCTTGATGGAATCGCCCAGGTTGCCGCTAAAGACGCTCGGCTCGCTGCCGGTATCGAAGACGAACTCACCGGGCTCCAGCGCGACTTCGATGATCTTGCCGTTTTGCACCACGAGCATGCCCTGGCCGTCGTTGACGGCGATGACCGAGCCGTTGGAGATGACGTTGTCCTCGCCGCGCGTGTTGGAGCTGCGGCCACCGGTGCGTTTGCTGCCCTTGCAGGCCAAGACGTCAGCAGGCATCGATTCGCAGTAGATAAATTCCTTCCACTGGTCGGCCATGACGCCGCCGGCAGCTCCCAATCCAGCTTTCAAGAGTCCCATGGTGATCTTCCTTTCTCGTCAAAGGCCGGGTGGTATTGGTTGGATTGCTTAGTCGTCCTTGTCGTCTTTCATGACAACGGTGGTCTCGGTGTGGCTGAAGGTGTCGTGTTTCTCGGTCAGGTCGAGCTCGCCACAATACTCATCGGCACAGGTTGCTTCGTTGGCCGTCTTGAGCTGGCCTACCAGTAGCACGTCTCCGATAATCACGATGATCAGCGGCGCGATGATATTGATGAGGATGCCCTCGATATCAAAGGTGAGGTAATCCGGATCGAAGGCGTATTCCCCCATAAAGAGAATCTGGGAGAGGATAAATCCGATCATAAAGAACAGCACCGAGGCGATGGCGAGCTTGGGCTTGGAGCAGGGGAGCTCGCCGACCAAGCGGCCGGTCTGGCCGTTCATGGCAAACAGGTAGCTCTTGCCGTTCCACGAGGTGGAGAGCATCCAGACGGGGAACAGGGCGTAGTCGCTGTCTTCCCAGGTGTAGTCGAGCTGCTTGCTTTCGACCGTGGCATCGTCGTATTCGTCGACGACGGTCTCGCGCAGGACCGAGATTGTGCTTTCTTCCATGCGGCGCTCGGCGCGCGCCTTGCAAGTCTCGCAGTCCTCGTCGTAACGGTTGGCGATGTAGCCGGGCATATATGCGACCGAGAACGGACGCAGTGCGTCGTAGTCAAACGGCTCGATGGCGTCCATGTGGCCGTCGGGCATCTTGGATGATCCGTCGACGGGCACGCGCTTAAACGAGATATTGCCCTTGAGATAGGCATCGTAGTGGTCGGTGGTCGTGACGGTGCGATCGGATTCCTCGGTCACGGTCTCGTTGGTCGCGTCAAAGTACACTTCGCCGTCAACGCGGGCGCCGTAGAGCCAAAACGGCACGTAGACACCTTGGACCTCGTCGATATGGTTGCCGGTGACAAAGCTCTTGGGCAGCAAGATCTTGCCCTTGTAGTGTTCCTTGAGTGCGGCCGTGACGTCATCGCGCCCGAGCTTAAACGGAATCACCAGGTCGGGCGAGAAGTCGCCAGAGAGCTGGCCGGGCGCCACGGCGGAGTTGCCGCAGTACGGGCAGGTGGTGACGGCGACGGTGCCGTCGGACACGAGCTCGGCGCCGCACGACGAGCAGATGTAGCCGGCGTTTTGGGCGAGTTCCTGCACCGCGTCGTCGGCGACGGGCTTGGGCGTTGCGGCTGCTGCATCGGCTTTGGCATCTGCCTTGTCCTGGCGCTCGCGATAGAGGGCCTCGACTTCTTCGACTTCAAAACGAGAATCGCAGTAGTCGCAGACGAGCTTTTGCTCGGCACTGGCAAAGTGAAGGGGGCCGCCACACGCGGGGCATTGATAGTTGACGCTCTCGAAGGCCATGATCGGTCCTTTCGCTGCCGGAGGCTATGCGCCGATGGCGCCGCCGCAGTATTCGCAGCGCCCGCTGGCATCGGGAATGGTGGTGGCTCCGCAGAAGGGGCAGGTCACCGCGGTCTTGGGGGCCTTGGCGGCCACGACGCTGTCGCGCGTCTCCTGACGCAGCTGCACCAGCGCATCGCGGACTTCGGTTGCCTGGCGCTTGGCCTCGCGATATTCGATGGAGCCGCGCTGATCGATGGTGGAGTCGTTCACGCGCAGGTTGATCTCGGTAAAGTACGGCGTGTTGACGTGGATGGTCGGATTAAAGTCGTAATCCAGGTCGTAGCGCGGCGGGTTGTAGCTCTCGCGCTCGCCGTCCTTGGTCTCGCGATAGATCTCGGTGCGTTGCTCGTCGATATCCATATCGCAGCCGAGTACCTGCGAGAACTCGATGATGTCGGGATTGGCGTCGCGCCAGCGGCTCTGCGAAGTGATGATCAGCAGGCCCGCGTCTTCATCGAGCATAATATTGGTGCGCCCGGCAGAAAGCGTGCGCGTGGGGTTGAACGAAGACAGGCGCTCGGCGTTGGCCTCGCGGTAGGCGAGTTGCTCACGGATATCGTCCGCGGTGCTGGAGCGATAGCCGTGAAAGTAGGGGGAGAGCTTGCCGGCGCACTCTTTGCACAGGTAGCCTTCATTGATTTTTGTCTTACCTAGAAGTCCCAGCTCGGTACCGCAAATCGCGCACTCTTTCTTCTCGAACATCTTGTCAAAGAAGCCCATGGCTGCCTCCCATCAACAGGTAGCGTGTGTCACTTTTGATGATGGGGGAGTGTGCGATTCTTCGCGATACCCAGACGGCTCAAGGAGTCTCCACAACTGGGACACATGGCCCATTTTTCATCCGGCACATAGGGACACTCTTTGCCGCGGGTAGTCATTGGGCACTCATTGGGGACGTACTTAAATGAGTGGTAGTTGGAGGCACTCCTGGCCGAGCTAGAGGTCGCGCGTGCCCCATCTGGTCCATGCGGCTCAAAATCGCGGCGTGATGTGGACGGCTGGGGTCGAATTGGCAGCATTCCAGCCTGGCTTCGATATTGAGACTGGTTCTTTATTAAAATAGATTTCCAGACAATTGAGCGTGGGGGTTAACCATGAGGGGCATGGGAGACACAACCGCATATTTGCGTCGGGGCATTCGGGAGATTATATGCCTGGCGCTGTTCTTCTTCACGTTTTTGGCGTGCGAGTATCTCTTTGACGTGCGCATGGCCGAGTTCGTGTCTCCGAACGAGGTCGTTATTTATGAGAGCCTTGTCATCGGCGCGAGCGTGATTGGCTTTTTTGTGCGTCCCATTCTGTACTATCGCCGTCCCCATGCCATTGAAGCAACGAGTGACGTCACGGGCGTTTTGCTGGTGGCGGCATTGCTGCTGTTGATTATGGCGGTTCAGGTTGAGGTGGTAATTGCCGGCGGTTTGGTGGCGTGCTGCGCGCTGGGCTACTGTGGATCGACTGCCCACGCAAACTTTGCGCGGCGCTTTGCACGGACGCCCTGCTTGGCGCGTGCAGCTGCACTTTCCTACGCCATGGGCGTTCTGGTGCAGGTGCTCAACCACATGGTGATGCCTGCTGGCATTCCTCAGCAGGCTGTTCTGGTCGTCTGTGCGATCGCGCAGGTGGCGTTGCTCCACGGTGCCCGACGCGCCAAGCTGCGCGACGAGTCCGATCCCAACTTTGAACCCAGTGCTGCCGGGCTTTCGGTAGATGCTCTGGAATATGGCGCCAAGTGGCATGACGATCCCAAGGCAAAGGTGGCATTCCGCCGCGCCGTGGTCCGCCTGACCGTAGCGACAGCGTATCTTTCCGGCGTATTCGCCGCTCTCAACGCGGGCCTCACGACCCTGCATGCTACCGGAGCCGTCGATTTGGGCGATTGGCCGCGCCTGCTGCTTGTCGTGAGCTCGTTGGCTGCTGGCACGCTATTTGACCTGCACGGCCGTTCGTATATGAATATCGGCATGACATGCGCCGCCATGTTGTCCACGCTTTCGTTCTTTGTGCTCATCGTCGACGGCAATGGCGGCAACGAGCTCGCTGCCACGATCATCTTTTATCTGGGGTCGGGCTTTTTCGTGGTGTTCTTTACCACAAAATTCGCCGCCGTCTCGCTCTATGCGCGCTGGTCATATTTTTGGCCGTGCATGGGTCGCGTCGTTAACAACGTGTGCTCGATGTTCGTGACGGCGCCGGCAGTGGCGATTATCTCGAGTCAAAATGTGCTGGCTGCGGTCGGTGCGGCGCTCGTGATGTTTGTGGGCATTGCGATTACGCTGCTGGGGCAGTTGGGGCAACGAGCCGATGATGCCGCGATGCGGGACGGACTGCCGCTTGCCACCGA
>RPYR01000235.1 GCA_008671285.1 Collinsella aerofaciens
ACTACGTGGCGTTTATCGAGGATCTGGCACACACCCGTGTGACGTTCATTGGCGTTGGCGCTGGTCGCGAGCAGCTCATCACCCGATTCTGGAAGTAATCGGGACTATTTGGTTATTGCGATATACCCCTTTGCAGCCCGGACGGGCGGCCGAGGGGTATATTTGCTTGCAAAGGGCTCGCGCGGAGCGGGCCGTTAATCCATAGAGGAGGCACCCTTGAAGGCGGACACTCAAACCATCGACATCCTGTTGTTGGGCAGCGGCGGCCGTGAGCATGCTTTGGCAGCCAAGCTCGCAGCATCACCGCGCGCCGGCAAGCTCTACATTGCGCCGGGTAACGGCGGCACCGCGAGCTGTGGCGAGAACGTTGTTCTCGACGACTGCGATCCTGCGGCCGTGGCGGCGTTTGCCCAGAGCCACGGATGCGGACTCGTGGTAATTGGCCCCGAGGCTCCGCTTGTGGCGGGCGTGGCCGACGCCGTGCGTGCGGCGGGTATTCCCTGCTTTGGCCCGGGTGCCGAGGGCGCCCAGATGGAGGGCTCCAAGCTGTTCTCCAAGCAGCTCATGGAGCGCGCGGGTATTCCGACGGCAGCCTACGGCTCGTTTACCGACGAGGCTTCGGCTCTCGCCTACGTACGCGAGCAAGGCGCCCCGCTGGTCGTTAAGGCCGACGGCCTTGCCGCGGGCAAGGGCGTTATCGTGGCGACCGAACTTGAGCAGGCCGAGGAGGCCGTGCGCGAGTGCTTTGGCGGCACCTTTGGCGATGCCGGCAACACCGTGGTCATCGAGGAGATGCTGACCGGCCCCGAGTGCTCGCTGTTGGCCTTTACCGACGGCAAGACCGTGCGCCCCATGGCCACCTCGCAGGACCACAAGCGCGCGCTCGAGGGCGACAAGGGCCCCAACACCGGCGGCATGGGCGTCTACAGCCCGGTGCCCATCGTGACTGACGAGGAGCACGCCACCATGGTGGCGGTCATGGAGCAGACCGTGGCCGAGCTCGCTGCCGAGGGTATCGACTACCGCGGCTGCCTGTACGGTGGCTTTATACTCCCGCCTGCCGGCCCCAAGGTGCTGGAGTTCAATGCCCGCTTTGGCGACCCCGAGACGCAGGTCGTGCTGCCGCGCCTTAAGAACGACCTGGTTGAGGTCATGCTGGCTTGTGCCAACTGCGAGCTCGACCAGATTGAACTCGACTGGCGCGACGAGTGGGCCGTGGCCGTTGTCCTGACGAGCGCGGGCTATCCCGGCAGCTACGAGAAAGGCAAGGTCATCACCGGTATTGAGGATGTCGAGGCCATGGAGAACGTGACCGTGTACCACGCGGGCACTGCTGTGGTGGACGGCCAGCTCGTGACCAATGGTGGCCGCGTGCTTGCCGTGACCGCTTTGGGCGACACGTTCGAGAACGCTCGCAACCTTGCCTACGAGGCCTGTGAGAAGATTGATTTTGAGGGCAAGACCCTGCGTCACGACATCGGCCTGCGCGCGCTGCGCGGCCGCGACGCCTGGGATGCCTAAAGTCCGAGAGGAATGAGACGGATGGACGAGAAGAACGAAGAGCTCGTGGACGCGCAGATCGTCGAGGAGGACAGCCGCGTGTATGGGCACGCCGAGGGCGAGCCTGGTGGCGAGGTCGCTGACGAGCCGGCGCTGGTGCTGGGCGATGACGACCCGCACGATGCCGAGCTGCACGAGAAGATTCTTTCGGAGGAGTGCGCCTGGAAGGGCAAGATCCTTGACGTCCACCGTCTTGAAGTTGAGCTGCCCAACGGTCACCGCAGCGCCCGCGATATCGTTCGCCATCCGGGCGCGGCGGCCGTTGTGGCGCTTACCGAGAGCGGCAAGATCGTACTGGTGCGTCAGTACCGCACCGCCATCGACCGCGTGACGGTCGAGATTCCCGCCGGCAAGCTCGATCCAGGCGAGGACCCGCTCGATTGCGCCAAGCGCGAACTGCATGAGGAGACGGGCTTTAGGGCCGGTCGCATTCGCTTTTTGACGTCGATTGTCACGTCCTGCGGTTTTTGCGATGAGATCATCCACATCTACTTGGCTACCAAGCTCGAGTTTGATGCGCCCAACCCCGATGATGACGAGTTTGTCAACGTGGACCTGGTGCCGCTGCACGAGCTGATTGACGCCGTGCTCGACGGCAAGATCGAAGACGCCAAGACCGTCGTAGGCGCGCTTGCCTGCGACAGCATCGCGCACCGACTAGGCGGGGCCGAGCTTTAACGAGCGGGGATGATCCCGCAGGTTTGTGTAAGTCAGCGAAAGTGCTCCATTTGAGACAAGGTGGCCTAAAAGAGGAGGGAAGCGTATGGATATACGCGACCGACGATTGAAGGCCAGATTGTCCAAATGGAGCACTTGCAGCGTCGAGACGAAACGCGGTTTGGTAAAACCGCGTAAGGTGATTATGCTGAAGAGGTTTTTGTCTTATTACAAGCCCCAGATGGGGCTTTTTGTTGCTGATACTGTTTGTGCTCTGGTGCTTGCCGCCATTGACCTGGCGTTCCCCATTATTCTGCGCAATTTGACCGGTGGGCTATTTACTCAGGGTCAGGCTGCCATTATGCAGGCGCTCGGCATGATCGCGGTGGGCTTGGTGCTGATGTATGCCGTCCGCTGCGCCTGCCGCTATTTTGTGAGCTATTGGGGTCACGTGATGGGCGCGCGTATGGAGTCCAAAATGCGCGAGGACCTGTTCGACCAGTATGAGCGCTTTAGCTTTGCATACTTCGACCGCAACAGCTCAGGCGACATGATGAGCCGCGTGGTCAACGACCTGTTCGATATCTGCGAGGCGGCGCACCACGTGCCCGAGTGGATCATCATCTGCGGCATCGAGATCATCGGCTCATTTGTGATCCTCTTTACCATTGCCCCGGTGCTGGCGCTCGCCATGGCCGTGGTGACGGCGGCGTTTGCGGTCATCATGTTTTGGCAGAACATGCGCATGCGCGAGGTCTTTAGCGACAACCGCAAAAAAATCAGCGGCATCAATGCGCAGCTGCAGGATTCGCTGGCGGGCATGCGTGTGGTCAAGAGCTTTGCCAATGAGGAGACCGAACGCTTCAAGTTCCGCGCCTCAAACAATCGCTATCTTTCGTCCAAGGAGAACATGTATCACGCCATGGGCGTCTATACCGCGACGTATGGCCTGCTCTCGGGTGTGCTCTATGTGATCGTGGTGCTGCTGGGCGGCTGGCTGGTCGCCCAGGGACAGCTGCAGGCGGTCGATATGGCGACCTTTGCACTCTATATTTCGCTGTTCTGCACGCCGCTTGAGACGCTCGTCAATTCGGCCGAAACGTATCAGAAGGCTATCGCCGGCTTTAAGCGTATGGACGAGGTGCTCTCGACCGCGCCGGATATCCAGGACGAGCCGGGCGCCACGGATCTGCAGGTGACTGCCGGCGCCGTGGAGTATCACGACGTGTGCTTTAACTACGAGGACGTTGAGCTGGGCGAGGGCGATGCCGACGAGCGTCCCGTTATCGACCATATGAATCTGTCCATCAAGCCCGGGCAGACCATCGCTTTGGTTGGCCCTTCGGGCGGTGGCAAGTCCACGACCTGTTCGCTGTTGCCGCGCTTTTATGACGTGGCTGCCGGATCCATTAGCATCGACGGCCAGGACGTGCGTGATGTGACGCAGCAGAGCCTGCGTCGCGCCATCGGCCTGGTGCAGCAGGATGTCTATCTGTTTGACGGTACGATTGGCGAGAACATCGCCTACGGCAAGCCGGGCGCTACGGCGGAAGAGATCGCCGAGGCGGCCCGTCGCGCCAACATCGATGCCTTTATCGAGTCGCTTCCACAGGGCTATGACACGGTCGTGGGCGAGCGCGGCAGCCGTCTTTCGGGCGGACAGAAGCAGCGCGTTGCCATCGCGCGCGTGTTTCTCAAGAACCCCAAGATCCTGATTTTGGACGAGGCGACGAGTGCTTTGGATAACGAGAGCGAGGAGGCGGTGCAGGCGTCGCTCGAAGAGCTGGCACGCGGCCGCACCACGATTATCATCGCCCACCGCCTTTCTACCATTAAGCATGCCGATGAGATTGCGACCGTTGAGCATGGTCGCGTTGTGGAGCGTGGCACGCACGAGGAGCTTCTCGCCCGTGGCGGCACCTATGCCCGTTACTATCGAATGCAGTTCGAAGGTGCGCGTGCGCACGAGCTCGACTGATTGATATGACAGGAAGTTTATGGCTGACAAGAACCCTTTGACTCCGGAAGAAGTGACGGAGTTATTCTCCGAAATCGATGCATCCGGCGTCTTGGATCCGACGCTTGCCAAAAAGCGAACTGAGCGCATGCGTGAGAAGGAGGCCGCGGCCAAGCGCGGTGACAAAGCGGCGCTAGCGCAGCTGCGCAGCGAGGACCGCGCGAGCCAGGCAAAACATATCGACCCGCTGTCCGAGGACGATCCTTCGGGCTCGCAGGTGAGCCATACCATTACGAAGACCGCGATGGCCGTGGTCATCGGTATTTTGGTGCTGATCGTGGGCATGCAGATCGGCTACGGCGTGATGCGCCGTCTGAATACCGCCAACCTGTCCGAGAGCGTTTCGGTCGATACCGTTTCGACCGCGCTCAAGGGTGGACTTGAATGGGGCAACGGCTTTACGCAGTTCCCGCTCGACTTTACCGTCGATGAAGCCGATGAACGCACGGGCACGGTCGAGGTGACGGTGTTGGACACATCGTCTGCCAACGAGCTCGAGCTGCTGTCCAACGGGCAGATTCAGGCCGCGGCGCTTGCGACCAACGCGTTGCTCAACGATAAGATCGACCGCGTGGTGTATAACGTTCACGCCTATATCGACGAGGATAGCAACATTCAGCACGATTCCTTCTTTGGCATGTTTCCCGCCCAGGGCCACCAGAGCGCCATCCTGACGTTCGTGTGGACCAAGAGCTCATCCAACGCTACGAGTATCGACTGGAAGATGCGCATCGTGAGTATGGATGACACTATCGCCGAGCGCATTCAGAAGCAGGTGAACTCGGTGTCGTCGTTGATTGAGAACCCGGTGGTGAGCCAGACCAAGATTGACGAGGAAAAGGCCGAACGTGACCTGGAGCATCGTCTGCATGGCCGAGAGAGTTTCCGCGGCGGCCCG
>RPYR01000092.1 GCA_008671285.1 Collinsella aerofaciens
ACCCTCCAATAAACGCGTTATCATCTTGACCCATGAACATACGTTAGGAGCAATCATGCCAAACGAGAACAGCTACGAAGTCGCGCTGCAAAAGAGCAACGCCATTCGCGAGGGCCTGGCCAAGACGCCCGAGAAGTTCACCATGCTTACCGGCGACCGCCCCACCGGCCGTCTGCACCTGGGCCACTACTTTGGCACCCTCAAGGGCCGCGTCGAGCTGCAGAACATGGGCGCCAAGACCAACGTGCTCATCGCCGACTACCAGGTCATCACCGACCGCGACACCACCGAGCACATCCAGGACAACGTGTACAACATGGGGATGGACTACCTTGCCTGCGGAATCGACCCCGACAAGACCATGATCTACGCGCACTCCGCCGTGCCCGCCGCAAACCAGCTCATGCTGCCGTTCCTGTCGCTGGTGTCCGAGGCCGAGCTGGCGCGCAACCCAACGGTAAAGGCCGAGATGGAGGCCTCGGGCCACGAGCTCACCGGTCTTCTGCTCACCTACCCGGTGCACCAGGCCTGCGACATTCTGTTCTGCAAGGGCAACGTCGTGCCCGTCGGTCGCGACCAGCTGCCGCACATCGAGCTCACCCGCACCATCGCCCGCCGCTTTAACAACCGCTACGGCAAGGTATTTCCCGAGGTCGAAGCGCTGCTGTCCGAGACCCCGCTGCTGCCCGGCCTTGACGGTCGCAAGATGAGCAAGAGCTACGGCAACGCCATCAATATTTCGATGCCCGCCGAGGAAACGGCCAAGCGCATCAAGAAGAGCCAGACCGACTCCGAGCGCATGATCACGTTCGACCCCGAGAACCGCCCCGGTGTGTCCGGCCTGCTTTCGACGGCTGCCATCTGCACCGGTCGCTCCGAGGTCGAGATTGCCGAGGAGATTGGCATGGGCGGCTCCGGCCAGCTCAAGAAGTACGTGACCGAGGCCGTCAACGAGTACTTCGCACCTATCCGCGAGCGTCGCCAGCGCTACGAGAACGATCTGGACTATGTGAAGGACGTCCTGCATGAGGGCAACCGTCGCGCCAACGAGATCGCCGAGCAGACCCTGGCCGAGGTTCAGGACGCCATGGGTATGGTGTACTAGGCCGATCTGCTGGCTTGAGCTTTCGATTGCTTTAGGGCGGGCGCTACGGCGTCCGCCTTTTTTGGAGCCGGACCGCTTCGGCTCCGTCCATCGCACCCCCTCGACAAACAGGAACAGGCCCGCCGGCAGCTAGTTGCCAGCGGGCCTGTTCCCGAAGCACACCGTTGAATCGCACAGAGGGGAGGAATGCGAATCAAACTCAACAGGGCAGGCTTTTTCATCGCCTATTGCCTGCTCCGTTGCTGAAACCAATATAGTTCACCGTGGTTTACTTTCTGACGGCAAAGTACGCCACCACACCTTCTCCATAAGTTAGCTCTGGTAAACCTACAGCGTAAAACCACCACAAAGGGGACAGGCACCTTTGTGGTGGTTTTGGCCACGGCAGAGCTGTTAGAGTCCGGCAGGCCAGCGACAGGCGGCCAAGTCGACGTGCATGGGATCGGTAAACGTCACGCCCTCCCCCATTAAGAGCTCACGCTGGGCATCGGGGCCGCCAAAGGCAAAGCCCTCACAGATACGGCCGTCGGCAAACACCACGCGATGACAGGGAATTTGGCCGGGGCGCGGGTTGCTGTGCAGCGCATAGCCCACATAGCGCGCGCTCCGCGGACGACCGGCAAGCAGCGCCACCTGACCGTAGGTGGCAACCATCCCCTCGGGAATCTGCTCGACCACCTCATACACCCGCTCAAAAAAGCCCTCAGACGCCATCGCATGCTCCTTTCAACCGAAACAAGCATAAACCACCAAAAAGGTGCCTGTCCCCTTTGTGGTGGTTTTGACCGGAAAGCTAGTTGGCGGGGCGGAAGAAAGCTACGGCTACGGCGCCGGGGCCCACGTGGGTGCCGATGGTGGCGCCAATGGTGTGGATGGGCAGCTCGTTCTCGGTGTGTCCAGCCCACAGTGCCGCGCTGTCCTCGATATACTTCTTGAGCACGGCGTCCGAAAGGCCCGTATAGCCCAGCGCCAGCGGCATGGAAAAGTCGACGCCGCCCGCTTTTTCGACCTTTTGGTTCAGCAGGTTACGGCCGTTCTTGGAACCGCGCGCCTTGCCCAGCTGCACGATCAGGCCGTCCTCGGCGGCCACCACGGGCTTAACGTTGAGCAGCGTGCCCACAGCGCCCGCAGCAGCAGACAGGCGACCGCCACGCACCAAGTACTCCAGCGTCTCGAGCAGGCCGATGACGACCACACGGTCGCGCCCGGCCTCGACGGCCGCCGCGATCTGGGCCGCGCTACGGCCCTCGTCCACCAAGCGCAGCGCATACTCGACCAGCACGCGCTCGCCCAGGGTGACGTTGTTGCTATCTACCACGAACACGTCGCCGCCCGGCGCCTCGGCAAGTGCGGTACGGGCACTCTGATTGGTGCCCGAAAGCTTGGCGCCAACGGTAATAATCACTGCCTCGTCGCCGGCCTCACGCGCCTCGGCAATCGCCTGCGAAAACGCGTACGGGTTGACCTGGCCGGTCTTGGGCAGCTCATCGCGCTCCACGAGCATCTCGTAAAAGCGCTGGTGATCGATGTCGACGCCATCCATGTACACATCGGTGCCAAAGGTGACGGACAGCGGCAGAACACGCAGAGCGGGGTGCTCAGCCGGCGACATATCGCTCGCGGAATCGGTAATAATACGAATGGACATAGCGAATCCTTTCTTGCGCGGACCTCGCGCGGGGAATTTTGACAGCAATGCCCCGGCACGGTATACGCGCTCAAACGGGACTATGCAGTTGTTAATTGGAAGCAAATGCCTTGGCGGCCTTAGATCTCGCGCAGGGTGTTGAGAATCGTGCGCAGCGACGCATACATCTGCTCGCGCTGCTCCACACCCATAGCCTTACCGGTGGTATCGAGCACCTCGCGAATGATGCGGTCCGCCTCGCTCATGCTCTCGCCGCCCAGAGCGGTCAGGCGCACCGGAGCACGATACTTAACGGCGGCATCGCCCGAATCATCGACCTCGACGTAGCCACCCTCCTCCAGATGTGCGAGCGTACGCGAGACGGCGGCGCGGGTCACGCCTGCCATGCGAGCCAGGTCGGCGCCAGTCAGGCCGTCCTTGCTGCGCTCAAGATAGTACAGGCACATAACGTCGGAGCCCTTGAGACCCAGCCTTGCGCCCTCAGACGTCTTAATGCGCTGGATCTCCTTGTAGAGTCCGCTGATCAGTCCGACAAAGTCCTCGAAACGTGTCTCGTCGCTCTGCTGCATGGGAGACGACCGCCTTTCGCTTGCATAATGCTAACGGGTAAACATCTTAGTCGCATAAGGCGAAACCCGTACCCAAATACCCCATTTGTTAACCCATCAACATAAAAACCACCACAAAGAGGACAGGCACCTTTGTGGTGGTTTGGGCCGGCGAACATGATCCGCAGGCGTCGCTACAGCTCCACGCAGGGATTGTCGCGGGTCACAAGCGTCTTAACGACAACCGTAGCGCCCAGATAACGCTCGAGCAACTCGGCGAGACGATCAACGGCAGCCTGGCAATCCCCCATCCGCTCGGGCTCCACGCACTCAATCGCCAGGAACGCATCGGCCGAATCATCGGACAGCGCCGTTCGAACGCCGTCGCGCCAGTTCCAGCAGCGGCACACGGCGCCTGCATCATCGATGTAGGCGAGCTCGCCGGGCAGCGTCGGATCGTCCGCCTCCTCGCCAAGCGGCCAGAACGCATCGCCACCGTCGGTCACCTTCAGGCGAAGGTCTCCCTCGATCGCATGCAGATCCTCGCCTCCCACGGGCAGCGCGTAGGTCAACGACACCGTGTTGTAGATGTCCACCGCGGGCGCAATGTGGCCCACCGGCTTGCCTTTGAGCACGCGTTTGAGCAGGTTCTCGATTGAGCAACGCGCGCCCTTCTTGGTCTTGAACAGACGATAGGCCTCGCGCCATGCCTTGACCGGTGCGTTCTCGCTGATAGTATCGCTGGTCAGATGACGCTCCGCATCGATATTGGCGCGGTCGAGCAACGCCGCAATCGCATCCACGTCCTCTTGAGGAATCTGAGCCGTGGGCTTCATGCCCTCCACGACCACAACACCGACCGCTGCCTGCGGAAACAGCTCCCAGAATGAATCCTCGGCAATAAAGCTCTTCATACGCTCTCCCTTCATTGTGCGCGCCCGAGTGAGGGCGCCTAAACAAAAAGCGCCCTCACAACGGCCACCTTCAAAGTCCTACGGTGCCGTCACAAGAACGCTTGCGCTGTCCCCATCCGGAGAAGGGGACGATATGTCAGGCGTATTGTAACCCGAGTCATCCACACGAGCAAAACCACCACAAAGGTGCCTGTCCCCTTTGTGGTGGATATGGACTCACGGCGAAGCTAGTGGCGGAGTCCCAGCAGGCCGCGGCCGCGATGACGGGCCTCGGCGGACACCTGGGCGTGCGGGCCGGCGGCTTTGACGGACTCGGGCAGGTGCGAGTACTTCTTCTCGAAGTTCTCCTCGAACATCACCGCCAGGTTGTGCGCGGCCTCGTCGTAGCGCGCGGTGCTCTGCCAGTATTGGCGCGGCACCAGGATGCCATCGGGCACGCCGTGGCACGTCGTGGGAATGTCGACGTTAAAGATGTCGTCGTGCACGAACTCGCTGTCCTCAATGGTGCCGGCGAGGGCGCGCGCGACCAGCGAGCGCGTGTAGGCCAGCTCGATGCGATGACCCACGCCGTAGCCGCCGCCGATCCAGCCGGTGTTGACCAGGTACACACGCGTGCGGCCGTCTGCAATGCGCTCGCCGAGCATCTTGGCGTAAACCATGGGGTCGAGCGGCATAAACGGCTCGCCGAACAGCGAAGAGAACGTGGGCGTGGGCTCGGTGACGCCGACCTCGGTGCCGGGAATCTTAGCCGTAAAGCCCGTCACAAAGTGGTACATGGCGGCGTCGGCCGTCAGGCGTGAGATGGGCGGCAGCACGCCAAAAGCGTCGCAAGTCAGGAACAGCACGACACTCGGAGTGGTGCCCATGCCCTTAGTCCACGCGTTAGGAATGTGCTCCACGGGATAGGCCGCGCGCGTGTTGTGCGTGATCGAGATGTCGTCGTAGTTGGGCTTGCGGTTCTCGTCGAGCACCACGTTTTCGCAGATCGCGCCAAAGCGGACAGCGTTGAAGATCTCGGGCTCGTGGACGGCGTCCAGGCCCTCGCATTTGGCGTAGCAGCCGCCCTCGATGTTAAAGATGCCCATGTCGGACCAGCCGTGCTCGTCGTCGCCAATCAGCAGGCGCGTGGGATTGGCCGAAAGCGTGGTCTTGCCGGTGCCGGACAGGCCAAAGAACACGGCGGTCTCGTGCGTGACGGGATCCATGCTGGCCGAGCAGTGCATGGGCAGCACGTCGTCCTCGACGGGCAGCAGATAGTTCATAACGCTGAAGATGGACTTTTTGATCTCGCCGGAGTAGCCGGTACCCGCGACCAAAATCACGCGCTCCTGGAAGTTGATGACCACGGCGGCGCTGGAGTTGAGGCCCTTGATGGCAGGGTCGCATTGGTAGCCCGGCGCGGCGAGCACGCAGAAGTCCGGCTCGCCGGTGCGCGCGATTTCGCGGGCGAGCGGGCGGGCGAGCATCTGCTTAATGAAGAGCGCCTGGCTGGCACGCTCGCAGGCGACGAGCAGGCGGCGCGTGTGGTTGCGGTCGGCGCCGGCCATGCCGCGGGTGACGAACACATCGCGCTCGTTGAGATAGTCGACGATGCCGGCTTTGATGACCTCGTAGCTTTCGACGGACAGCGGGCGGTTGACGGCGCCCCAGGCAATCTTGTCGTGGACATCGGGGGTGTCAACGATAAAGCGGTCGTTGGGCGAACGTCCGGTACGCTCCCCCGTCTCGATCACCAGCGCGCCGTTGGATGCCATGCGGCCTTCGTTGCGGCGGATGGCATGCTCGACGAGCTCGGCTGCCGGCAGGTCAACCAGCAGGCGGGGCTGGTTCTCAGCGGGGTCTTCGACCAGCGTAATGCCAAAATTGGACAGAACTTCTGCAGGGGTAACACCAGGCATGGGGCCTCCTTTAAAAACGCGGCACGTGGACGCGGCGCGCACTTTACTCACGTAAAGCCCGTTGTACCCGATATGCAAAAACGTTTTTGCGGCAAGGGCGGCAAGCCCGCCCAACGGTCAAAAATCGCAGGCAAGCGGCCCAGTCATTGGGGACGTTCTTAAACGACTAGTCATTGGGGACACTCTTGAACAGACAACATTCAAGGAGTGTCCCCGGATGCCGGCACTTAGGGACGTTCCCAAAGTGCCGGCACATAAGGAACGTCCCTAAGTGCCGACTACAGCGGCAGGCCTTGGCCGAGCATGGCTATGGCGCTCATCAGGACCAGCATGCCGGCGGCGTAGGGCAGGACGGCGCCCAGGAGTTCGGCATCCTTACCGCGCACGAGCACGGCGGCAAGACCAATGGCGAGGGTCTGCGGCGAGATCATCTTACCGGCGGCGACGCCCAGGGCGTTCAACGCGACCATCCAGTAGTCGCTCACACCCAGCGCAGTGGCAGCCTGGCTCTGAATGGGGCCAAACAGCATGCCCGAGGACGTGCCCGAGCCGGTCACAAACGCACCAACCGCACCGATCCACGGAGCCAGAATCGGGTACAGCCCACCGGCGACGGCGATGCAGAACGCGCTGATCGAAGAGATCATGCCCGCATAGCCCATCACCTTGGCACAGCCCAGCACCGAAAGCATCGTGATCACCGTCGGCATCATCTGCTTCACAGTCGCGGCCAGCACCTCGCCCATCATGCGTGGCGAAGCACCCTGAATGGCACCGCCGACAAACGCGGCCAGGAAGATCCAAACACCCGGCGTGTTAATCCACGAAAACGTAAGCATACCGGGATTCTCACCGCAATACACCTGCACATGGCTCGCAAACGGTGCGAGCGCAGCATGTACAGCAGGCACCAGATTAGACGTGCCCAGCAGCAACACAAAGATCAGGATGAAGCACGACCAGGCCGAAAGCGCCGACTTAACGGTGAGCTTCTCCCCCGCCTCGATATTCATGTGAAAGCGTGCGTCCAGATGCCCCGACTTCTCGGCACGCATGGCAAGTGCAGCTGTCAGCGCGAGCGAAACGATGGATCCTACGACCACGGCCAGCTCGGGGCCCACAAACATGGCAACGACCAGAGCCGCGCCGACAAACGACACGCCGGAGAGCAACGCCACGCCGGCAACACCGTGCAGACGCTCGCCCACACTCGCGGCATTGCCCTGGTCATCGGCAACACGGCCCGCAACCAGCACAATAAATAGCGGCATCACCACAAAGAACGGTGCGAGCTGCACCAGCTGAACGGTCGCTAGGTGAAGGGAATCCAAACCCACCAGGTCGGCAACGGACACCGTGGGGATGCCGATGGAGCCGTAGGGCGTGGGCACGCCGTTGGCCAGCAGGCAGATGAGCACGGCAGGCACGGCCTCAAAGCCCAGGCCCGCGAGCATGCCGGCGGGAATGGCGACAGCGGTACCGAAGCCGGCCATGCCCTCCATAAAGCCACCGAAGCACCAAGCCACGAGCAGCGCCAGCAGACGGCGGTCGCTGCTGATGGAGGTGATCATGCTGCCGATCACGTCCATGGCGCCCGTACGAACGCACAGGTTATACGTGAACACCGCGGCGATGATCACTAGGACGATGGGCCACAGAGCCATCAAAAAACCTTCGAGCGAGGCGGTCGCGATCTGCGCTGCCGGCAGGTGCCACCATGCGAAGGCAAGCAAGCACGAAAGGACAAACGATCCGATAGCGGCCTTCCAAGCTGGCCATTTAAAGCACAGCAGCATCACGACCAGCCAAATAATCGGCACAAGAGCCAGTAAGAATGCGGCGACGTCCATAGGTAGAAGCTCCTTGGTACCGCGTGGGCGGCATCGGGGGTGTCACAAAACTTCAACAGGATACCGCACGTTTACCGACAAATTACAGCCGCCCGCCGAAATTATTGAACAATCCGTTCAAAAACACGAACGAACACCGTCGCGTCTATACTAAAGCGCAGCAATAGAAAGGACTCCGCTTTGAGCATCACGCCCCTCGATAGCATTCGCCGCGCCATCGCCCGCCGTAACGGCATCTCCAACCCCGCTGCATCGAAAGACGGCGCCGCGAAGGCCCAGGGCGGCCGCATCGAGAACGGCCTGTTCCCCGCCTCCCACACGGCCGAAGAGCTCGCGCGCATCCAGGAGCTGAGCCAGCGCAACGCCGGCGGACCCGATAGCAGCCAAGCCACACGTCGCCGGCGCGAACGCGATCGGGAGCCCGGCCCCGTCCGCCGCATGGTCAACGCTTGGTGGAACCGTCTGCTCGGCGCCGTCTACGGCGGCGGCTTCTCCATGCAGGAAGCGGAATACGAGGAGCACGCCACCAGCCGCGACTATCTTTGGAACACCCTCGGCACCGCCGTATGGGGCCTGGCGTTTCCGTTGCTCACCATCGTGTCTACGCAGCTCGTGGGCGCCGAAGAAGCAGGCAAATTCTCCATCGCCTTTGTCACCGGCACGCTCATCATGATCGCGTGCAACTACGGCGTGCGCAATTTCCAGGTCTCAGACATCGACGAAAAGACGTCCTTTGCCTCCTACCAGCTCAACCGCTGGCTTTGTGGAGCGCTCGCCCTAGGCTGCGGCCTCATGTACAGCAGCGCCCGCGGCTATGATGCGCAGATGGCGACGATCGGCCTGGGCGTCTACCTGTATAAGGTCATCGATGGCGTCGCCGACGTGTACGAAGGCCGCCTGCAGCAGGCCGACAAACTCTACTTGGCTGGAATGAGCCAAACGCTACGCTCCGTCGGCGTCATCGCGGTCTTCAGCGTGGCGCTGTTCCTCACGCGCAGCATGCCCATCGCGGCCATGGCCATGGGTGTCACCGCGATCGCCTCGCTCGTGCTGGTCACCGCGCCGCTCGCCCTGCTCGAGACCGAAAAATCGCGCCGCGTGAGCCTGCGCGAGGTCGGCCACCTGTTTGTCCAGTGCGCCCCGCTCTTTGGTGCACTGTTCCTGTTCAACCTAATTGAGAGCATGCCCAAGTTTGTGATGGAAGGCACGCTGGCATACAAATATCAGCTGTACTTTAATGCCCTGTTCTTTCCGGCGCAGGCTATTTTGCTGAGCATTGGATTTATCTATAAACCGCAGCTTCTGCGCTTGTCGAGCATTTGGGCTAATCCTCGCAAGCGTCGTCGCTTTGACCTGATTATTGTTGCTGTTATGGCGCTGATCGTGGTCATCACCGGCGTGTGCGCCTCATTTATGGCCGGTCCCGGCATTCCCCTCATGAGCTATATGTACGGCCTCAACTTTGAGCGCTACCGCACATTGGCGCTGCTGATGGTCGTCGCCGGCGGCATCACCGCGGCCATCGACTTTATCTACTCCATCATCACAGTGCTGCGCCACGCTGGAGACGTCACCAAGATCTACCTGATCTGCTTTGCCGTGAGCGTGGTGCTCCCGGTGATCCTGATTAAGCTGCTGGGTATGATGGGCGCTGTGGTGAGCTACCTAGCCATCATGGTCCTACTCCTGGTGCTACTGATTATCGAGTACGCCCACATCCGCCAACGCATTGAGCGCGACCGCAACCCCTACGGCGCCTAATTAGCTGCCCACGGTCACCGGAATTTGCGATGGAATCACCCCGGCTGGGGTCACATTGCGAACAATATGCATCACGCAAAACTAAGTGAGTAGACTTTTACCGAATCCCCGACCACACCGACAGAGCACAAGTCTTTGACCTGCGGTTTTATTGAGGCAAATATGTTGGGTGCTCGGCATTTCCAAAAAAGTCTACTCACTTAGCCAGAGGGCAGCCAAAAAAGAACCGCCGCGACGTCGTTTGACTCCGTTGCGACGGTTTTTCGAGCATTTTCGCGCTGTCGAGGACGCAGACGCTCCTCATTTCTAGCGCTTACCGAGCAAGAAGGCGCTACTCTCCGAAAGTAGTCAAAAAAGCCCCGTCCCAAATTAGCTACGGTAGATCGGCGGAACAAGGTTATTCGCCCGGGTTGATATTCGCGTAGAACTCCGCCCCATCATCGAGCCGCAGGATGCCCACGCGACCGAACTCGGAGCCGGTGGCGGCGGCGCAATCGATATCGATGCGATCGGGCACGCCGGCAGTGTCCTCGCCGCCCAAGCGCACGATCTGCCCTCGTCCCGATTCCTCATCGAGCCCCGCAAGACCACCGACCTCGCAATAACGCCCGAGCGACACCGTGGGCGTGTGACCGCTCACCACGACCGGGCCCTTGCCCTCGGCAGAAAGCAGCCCGGTCGACGCATCCCAATAGCCATGACGAATCCACAGCAGGTCATCGGACGACTGCACCGCGAGCATCTGCTGCAGCAGCTCGCGATCGGCACCCACCGCTCCAACGCCATCGGCACAATCGACGCCATGCTCAAGCAAAAACGCCTGCGCCGCCTCGGTCTCAATACCGGCATGTACCAGCAGATACGGGCGCTCCTCGGTCTCGACCACCGCGTAGAGCGGCAGCGCGGCCATCCATCGCACGAGCTCCTCGTATGCCTCAAATTCCATGTCGTTGAGCTGCTCACGCGTCGTCCAGCCACCGTTGATATCCCAGGTCTCGGCATCGAGCGGATCCTGGCCAATGATGGCATCGAGCATGATCTGCTCGTGATTGCCCTTGAGCACGCGGGCGTTGGGCAGCGAGCGCACGAGCTTAATAACGCCGACCGGATCGGGCCCGCGATCGATCATGTCGCCCAACACGTACAGCGTGTCGTCGGACGTCAACGAGATCTTAGACAGGGCCTCGTCAAGCGCACGCACGTGCCCGTGAGCATCAGATGTCACATAGATCGCCATGGTACGCCTCTCCTTGCATTGCGGCCGAAGCCCGGTGCCGCAACTAAAACTTCAAGTTGAACTTAAACGTTACCCATTGTACTCCGTTGCAATAAAGCTGGAAAGGGTTTCCGAGCAGAGGCAAAGACGGCAGCCGTCTATGACGATATCGCGCACGCCCGCAATCCAACCCCATAAACCCACCATCTTTGGGTACAAATAACCGCAGACAACTGACCGTGCCACGCCAACCACCCAGGAGCGGACACTATCCATGAACCAGATCCTTCTCTTTATCGGCCTCGTCATCATTTTGTGCCTGACCATCAAACCCGTCGGCAAAAAACTCCCCTTCCCCACCCTGCTCATCTTTATCGCGCTGGGCATGCTGTTGGGCGTCAACGGCCCGACGCATATCGACTTTAGCGACTACGCACTCACCGAAACCGTCTGCAGCACGGCGCTGCTGTTCATCATGTTCTACGGCGGCTTTAACACCAATATCGACCGCGCCAAGCCCGTCGCTGCGCCGGCGGTGCTGCTGAGCACGCTCGGCGTCGTCATCACTGCCGGCATCACCGGCGTATTCGCCCACTTTGTGCTGGGTTTCGACTGGATCGGCGGCCTGCTGCTGGGATCGGTCGTGGCGTCCACCGACGCGGCCAGCGTCTTTAGCGTTCTGCGCGAGCACAGCCTTTCGCTGAGGGGCGGCACCGACTCGCTGCTCGAGGTCGAATCGGGCTCCAACGACCCCGTCGCCTACATGCTCACCGCTGTGCTCGCTACACTCGCGGCCGGCGGCGACATCAACATTCCCGCACTGCTGGCCAAGCAGATTATCCTGGGCGTGGGCCTGGGCCTTGCCATCGGCTGGGCGGCGGGCCGCCTGATTGAACGCGCGCACGCAACGGCCAAGGACGCGCAGACCATCTTTTTGTTCGCCGTGGCCATCGTCGCCTACGCGCTGCCGAGCTACCTGGGCGGCAACGGCTTTTTGGCTGTATACCTGGCCGGCATTGTGCTGGGTGCCAGCGACATCACCGGCAAAGTCGAGATGGCGCACTTCTTTGACACCCTCACCGAGATGGCAGAGATGACCATCTTCTTTTTGCTGGGCCTGCTCGTTACACCCGCACGCCTGCCGCAAATGCTGCTACCGGGCCTGGCACTCATGGCGTTTATGCTCTTTGCGAGCCGCCCCATCGCCGTAGGCATGCTGCTGGCGCCGTTTAGGACGAACCCTCGCCAGGTTGCGCTCGTAAGCTGGGCGGGTCTGCGCGGAGCAGCTTCGGTCGTCTTTAGTCTCTTTGCCGTGGTGGCCGGCGTTCCCGGCGGACACGACCTATTTGACCTGGTGTTTGTGATTGCCGTGTCGAGCATTGTGGTGCAGGGCTCGCTTCTGCCGGCGGTGGCGAAGAAGCTCGATATGATCGATGCGACCGGCGACGTGCGCCGCACCTTTAACGACTACCGCGACGAGGACGGCATGTCGTTTGTAAAGCTCAAGGTGGGCGCTGGACATCCGTTTGCCGAGCGCTCGCTCGCCGATATTGGCAGCGCGACGGACATGCTCGTGGTCCTGGTGCTGCGCGACGGGGCGCACCCGGTGCTGCCCAACGGCGATACCGTGATCCAGGAAGGCGATCTGCTGGTGATGGCCGCCCCAACGTTCGAAGAGCGTGCCGAGGTTACGCTGCGTGAGGTCACCGTGACGCCCCACGGTCGCCTGGCCGGCCAGCGTCTTCGCGATGTGCCGCAGGGCAAGCACCCCTTTATCGTGGTGATGCTCAAGCGCGACGGCCAAACGATCATCCCCGACGGCAACACCCTCATATACGCCGGCGACGAAGCCGTCATCGCCACGCTAGCGTCGTAGCCATCCCCACCCATAAGTTGCGGTGAAATAGGGACTGAATAGGCCTTCTAGCAGCCTAAACAGTCCCTATTTCACCGCAAGTTATTGAGGGGATAAGGTTGGGGGGTGGCTATGGCTACCAGCCGTCGTCCGTATCGTCGCCTGTGGCGAAGACACGGAGGTCGAGGCCTTCGCGTTCGGCTCGGGCTAGGAGCTCTTGGGGCGACTCGTCCTCGATATCCATCACGTCGAGCATGGTGGCCGGAAAGCCCACGCCCGCCGCAGACCCCACGCGGTCGAGCAGGCTCTCGCGCAGCTGATCTACGTCAACTTCGATCTTCATGGTGAAACCTCCTACCAGGCAATCGCGACCGAACAAACCGCACACCCCAAATGATGTGCAATAAATCCCAGATACGGCCATAATAAAACAATGAACATCAGGGAGGTTGCGGACGATGGATAAGCTCGATGCCATGACGGAACAAGTCAGGGACTTTTGTGATGCACGCGGCTGGCGCAAATATCACACACCAAAAGAGCTTGCCATAGGCATGGCAACTGAGTCCTCCGAGCTCCTTCAGCTCTTTCGTTTTGTAAGCGACGAGCGCATTGCAGAAATGTTCGAAGACACCGAGCAACGCCAAGCTATCGAAGACGAAATTGCCGACACGCTCCTTTTCCTCCTACGTTTCGCAGATTTAAACAGAATCAATCTCCCAGCTGCGCTCTCGTCCAAACTCGTGCGCAATGGCGAGCGCTACCCCATCAAAGCATCATCTGTCGAATACAGAAAGGCGGGCCACCGTGAGTAATGAGTTCGCCCTTCGACAATACACGCTTCCCCTGCCCCAGCCCTTTGAGACAAGCGAATCACTTCAGGACTTTGGCACGCCAAAGCCTGGAGCCCATCATGACGAGAGTTGGCCCGTCCTTTACATTCTTACCAACAGCAGAAACAAGACGGCATACATCGGCCAAACAACCAACTACCAGCGCCGTATGAAACAACACGCTGCAAACGTGGACAAGGACTTCGACCGGACCCTTCTGATCGATAATCCCACCTTCAACCAATCCGCAACGTTCGAGTTCGAGAATCGACTTATTGAGCTGTTCTGTGCCGACGAAAAATACCAGGTCACCAATGCCAACAACGGCTATGCCCAATTCGATTATTTTGAGCGGCCTCAGTATCGCCAGAAGTTCCGAGACCTCTGGACAAAGCTTCGCGAAGAAAACTACGCGATTCATCCGATTGAAGAGCTCGAGAGCTCCGATCTGTTCAAGTTCTCGCCTTTTAAGACGCTTACGCCCGACCAATACGAAACGATCGAGACGATTTATAAACGTCTCGAACAGGAGCATGAAGACGCAAAACTTGGCGGCTCAAAAGGAGAACGTATAACCGTCGTGAATGGCGCGCCGGGAACAGGTAAAACAATCCTCGCCATCAGTCTCATGTTCAAAATCAAAAATGAGCCCAACCTTTCCGGGCTGCGAGTCGGTTTTGTCACCCCCATGGATTCCCTGAAGAAGACCCTCAGGAAGCTCACGCACTTCCTTCCAGGGTTAAAGCCTGGCGATATCTTGAGCCCCAGTGACGTAGCCAAAAATGATCGTTATGACATCCTGCTTGTCGACGAGGCACATCGACTGGGCAATTATCTAAGCATGGGCTCCGGCATCAAGGCCTTCTATAACACCTGCGATCGTCTCGGCCTTCCACATACGAGCAACCAAATTGACTGGATATTCAAATGCTGCGACAAGGCGTACCTGTTCTATGACCCCAAACAGCAGGTTCGCGCATCCGGACTCAATCGAGACGGCCTTGAACAGCGACTTAACCAACTCGAAGAAGCGAAAATTGAAACCGAAGAATTCAACTTGAGCACCCAAATGCGAGTACGCGGCGGCGATGAGTATCTCGACTTTGTATATGATTTACTCGATAACAAAGCGTATATGCATGCCGGCATGAAATTCAAGGATCTCTTTTCATCGGAGCCTTACGATTCGCGAATCGGGGATCCGAACAGCGATACCCCCAGATACCAGTTTGGAATCGTCAACCAATTTGAGGATTTCTGTTCCCTACAGCAAGCCAAGGAAGAAGAAGTTGGTCTATCCCGCATGACGGCAGGTTTTGCGTGGAAGTGGGAAACGAAGAAACACAAAGACGCGTTCGACATCGTCATTGAGGGCATTCCTAAACGCTGGAATTCAACTCAAAAGGATTGGGTCAACTCTGCCAACGCCGTCAATGAGGTTGGTTGCATTCACACAGTGCAGGGCTACGACCTCAATTACGGATTCGTAATTCTGGGTCCCGACATTTACTACAACACCGATAAAGGAGCTGTCTGCGTTAACAAGGCGAATTTCAAAGATGCCGTCGCAAAGAAAAAGGCAAGCGACGACGACCTACGAAAGATCATCGTCAACGCCTACTATGTCCTCATGACGCGTGGCATGCTGGGAACGTTTCTTTATGTATGCGACCCGGCACTCAAGGAGTATTTGTCACGGTATATCCCGGTGATATAGACCTAACGACCGCCCTCCCCCATGTAACCATCCTGTAAATCATAGCGGCGCACTCGAGTTTTACCGTGATGCGGTCGCGCCTGGCGCTCCACTGTGCTAAAGTATCCCGAACGTTCAAACGACTACGAGGGAGACTAGAAGATGGCACGTGTGCACAACTTCTCAGCTGGCCCGGCCGCGCTGCCTACAAGCGTGCTTGCCGAGATCGCCGACGAGATGATGGACTACCGCGGTTGCGGCATGTCCGTGCTCGAGATGAGCCATCGATCTAGCATGTACCAGCAGATTATCGACGACGCCGAGGCAGCCCTGCGCCGCCTGCTGAGCATCCCCGACAACTACCGCGTCCTGTTTTTGCAGGGTGGCGCCACGCTGCAGTTTGCGGGCAGCCCCATGAACCTCATGCGCCACGGCCGCGCCGGCGACGTCGTGACCGGCAACTTTGCCAACAAGGCGGACAAGGAGGCCGCCAAGTACGGCGAGGGCGTGCTGCTCGCGAGCTCCGAGGACACCAAC
>RPYR01000087.1 GCA_008671285.1 Collinsella aerofaciens
CGTCGGTGAGCACCGACATGCGAGCGGCAGTACGGTGACGCATGCCCGTCTCACTCGTGGAGAGCGAGGGATCGGGATTGAGGTGGAAGTTGGAACCCAGGATCTGGGGGATGTCGCCATCGATAACGATGGCACAGTCCATCTTGGAGAGCTCGAACAGGCGGTTCGAGGTAAACGAAATGTTGAGCGGGAAGCCGTCGTTACCTGCGGCGCGCACGTTTTCGGTGTCTCCGACGCAGATAAGGGCGCCCAGGTGACCGGCAATGATCATGTCGAGGGCGGTGCGGATCGGCTGACCGGGGGCAGTCAGGCGGATGGCCTGTTCCATACGCTTTTGCAGCTCGTTCTTATCCAAGGCATCGCTCCCATCGTATACGCTCCATAAACGTCAATAAGTTTCTCACGGTTTGCCCCTGTGACGCCCGCAAAATCCGATGCTTACAGAATGAGCGAACACAGCTGAGAGCCCCAATCCAAATGAGCTGCTTATGTGGTAGCATCGGGATTCGCATAAATGAGGGAGTAGTCGCGTGGCCGGTTTCGCCTCCGGTGGCGCGGCAAGTCAACATACTGGCCGATGCGGCCTGGCTTGCCTTAATGAACGAGACTCGTGGTTGTGCGCGCAACGCGTACGCCACGGGTCTTTTTGTTACTCCCCCAAAAGGTACACGCGGGCCCGCCCGCAGAGAGGGAGCCAGACTATGGGACTCGCAGAGCTCGTGTTGCTCGCCGTTGGCCTTTCGATGGACGCCTTTGCCGTTTCCATCTGCAAGGGCCTTGGCATGAAGAAGATCAACCTTAAAGTTGCCGTGGTGCTCGGCCTGTTCTTTGGCGGCTTTCAGGCCGGCATGCCCGTAATCGGATGGGCGCTCGGCAGTCAATTCATGGGCATCATCGGACCCATCGACCATTGGATCGCCTTTATCCTGCTCGCCTTTATCGGCGGCAAAATGTTGTGGGAGGCCTTTACCGAAGACGAGGATGAAGGCGACGGCAAGGATGCCGAAAAGATTGACCTGGGCGAGTACCTGATCCTCGCCATCGCCACCTCGATTGACGCCCTGGCCGTGGGCATCTCGTTCGCCGCGCTTTCCGTCGACATCGTTCCCGCCGTATCGCTCATTGGCATCACAACGTTTATCTTCTCCGTCGCCGGCGTAGCGATCGGCCACACCTTTGGCGCGCGCTACGAAAAACCCGCCACCATCGTGGGCGGCGTTGTGCTTATCCTTATCGGGCTTAAGATCTTGCTGGAGCACCTGGGGATTTTGGTGCTGTAAAACACCCTTCATAACTAAACGTCCGGGCAAGGCCTCATGCAGAGTTTTGCATGAGGCCTTTTCATGCAGACTTTTGCATGTCATACTAGGATGCAAAAGTCTGCACGTTAGGAGATCGCCGTGGATACCCTTCCCATCACCACACCGCGCCAAGCTGGCATCTACGTGCGCCAGGCACGCGAGGCGCAGGGAATCACCCGTGCGGCCCTCGCTAAAAAAGCCGGTGTTTCGGAGCGCCTGCTCGCATCGCTCGAGCTGGGAGATGCCACGGGCATTCGGCTCGACAAGCTGCTGGCAGTTTTCGGTGCTCTTGGACTGGCGCTCGCCGCTCAAGGGGATATAGGCGAAACGAAAAATGAGCAACCAGTCGACGCCCCGCATGCTGATCAACCTTGCAGCACCTCCAGACGCCATCACGCCCAACGTCTTCATCATCGCAACCGTCGCAGCACAACCATTCCGGCTCTTGCAGATGCCCCCTTTACATCCGCACTCTACGACGAGGTCTTCGCCGATTTCGCCATGTCCAATCTCGGAGTCTCGATTGCCACAAACGCATCTAGCCAAGCCATGCCCGAAGGGAAATAGCCAATGGCCAGAACATCACTTCGGACCATTATTTGCGGCGTGCCTGCTGGAACGCTCACGCAAGATGAGAACGGTCTTATCAGCTTTACCTACGATCATGACTATGACGGGCCAGCCCTATCGACCAACATACCCGTATCGAATCGCACATACGGACAACAGGTCATGAATCCGTACCTGTTTGGCCTTCTACCCGACAGCGAGGACCAACGAAAAGCGATTGCCGCCGAATTCGACGTTAGGCCCAACAATCCCGTTGCGTTGCTCAGCCATATCGGACTCGACTGTCCGGGCGGCGTGCAGTTTTGTGCCGAAGAAGATACCGACGCCGTCCTGCATCGCGCTGGCGAATACCGCCCTATAGACAACCACGAAATTGCTCTTCGTCTCAAGTCGATCAGAGATGACCGCGATGCATCGTGGATGGGTCTAGATGAAAGTTGGTCACTTGGAGGCAACCAGGGCAAGTTCGCGCTCGCGTTCATAAACGGCCGCTGGTGCGAATGCATGGGCTCCTCGCCCACGACGCATATTTTCAAAAATGGCGTTATCGGATTTAAACTCGAGGCTCTCAATGAGTTTGTCTGCATGAAAAGCGCCCAGCGCGCCGGTATCGCAACGGCAAACGTCGAATATCGTATGTTTGAGGACGAACCCGCCCTCATTGTTGAGCGCTATGACCGCATGAAAGTCAAAGACGGGACAATCAGGCGTCTACATCAAGAAGACCTCTGTCAGGCACTTGGGGTGATGCCCGCCCAAAAGTACACGGCAGACGGCGGCCCGACCACACGCGACATTCAAGAGCTCCTCGTAAATACGAGCCACCATCAACTTAACCTGTATCTGTTTACGCAGATACTGTTCTTCAACGCCATTATCGGCGCACCGGATGCGCACGCGAAAAACTATTCCCTGCTCCTTGGAAACGACGGCACAGCCATGATGGCTCGAATGTACGATGTCGCGTCGGGTTTGGCGTATGAGCGCATGCGCCGCCGGGCGCGCCTTGCCATGAGCGTTGGCGGCGAAAATCGTGTGGGGTGCATCGGTCCAGGCGCTATCCGCCGATACCACGGTATGGGCGACCCCACGCTGGAGGCGACGCTCACCGATGCCGGGCTATCCGAGAAGTTTTGCTTTGCGACCATGATGGACCTCGCCTACGAGGTACCCATTTGCATGGAAGAGGTCATGGACGAATACGCCGACCTGCCCGGCATGGCGGACCTGCGCGAGCATATGCTCGGCCCCGTCCGCGAAAACTGCCAGCGCGCCCTCGACCTCATCAGGGCAGAAATGGACTAGGTGGCCGTAATTTCGCAATTATCAAACAAAAGAGAGGGGGCACCCGTCGCAAAAGACCGGGTGCCCCCTCTCATAATGTCATTTGCAATCCGCTAGCACGTGACTCGGACTGCTGCTAGCGCAACCTTTACGCAGCGAGGCGCTTGAGGACGTCGATGAGCAGCTCGTAGAAGCGCTCGGCAGAAGCGAGCTCCATGCTCTCGTCCGGGGTATGGACATCGGAGAGCGTCGGGCCCACGGCGATGGCGTCCAGGCCGTGCAGAGCCTCGGCAAACAGGCCGCACTCAAGGCCGGCGTGAATGGACTCGATGCGCAGCTCGGAGCCAAAGAGCTCTCGATAGCTCTCGACAAAGACTTCGCGGACCGGCGAATGCTCGGCATAGCTCCAGCCGGGATACTCAAACTCAAACTTGGCGTCGAAGCCCAGGACATCGGCCAGCGTCTGCAGACGGTCCTTGAACTCGTTCTGCAGCGAGGTGATCGAAGAGCGCGGGGACAGCATAATCTTGACCTCGTCATCGGAGGTGGCGACCACGCCGATGTTGGAGGAAACCTCGACGGAGCCGTCGGTGGCGACGTTGCGGCGAATCACGCCGTTAGGGGCAAGGCGCAGGGCGCGGATGAGGGCAAGCGCGGACTTCTGGTCCATGGCCTCAACCTCGGCGTCGTCGGCAATCTCGACGGTGCAGGTAAAGCCGGGGTCGAAGACCTCGAGCTCGGCAGTAACGTCGGCGATGATGCCCTTTGCGATCTGGGCCGCGGCCTCGGCGGCAGCGTGGTCGGCGTAGACCAGAACAGCCTTGCACTCACGGTTGATGGCGTTGTCCTTGGTGCCGCCGTTAAAGCTAACGATGGCGGGCTCGCCAGCGACCATCAGGCGGTCGATGATGCGGGCCATGATGAGGTTGCCGTTGCCGCGCTCCAGGTTGATATCGCTGCCGGAGTGGCCGCCCAGCAGGCCGGAGATGTCGAGCGTGAGGGTGCTACCGGTCTTGTGCTCGCGCGCGATCGGGCAGGTGTAGGTAACGACGACACCGCCGGCGCAGCTGACGGTAGCAACGCCCTCTTCCTCGGAGTCAAGGTTAATCATGGTGCGGGCGCTAATCTGGGACTTGTCGAGCGTCTCGGCGCCGACCAGGCCAGTCTCCTCGTCGGTGGTGAATACGCACTCGAGGGCGGGGTGAACGATCGAATCGTCATCGAGAACAGTGAGCATCAGAGCGACGGCAATACCGTTGTCGGCGCCCAGAGTGGTGCCGTTAGCGGTGAGGACGCCGTCCTTGACGACCAGGTCGATACCATCAGTCGTAAAGTCGTGCTCAACGGAGCCCAACTTGTCGCACACCATATCGATGTGGCCCTGCAGCATTACGGTCGGGGCATTCTCGGCGCCGGCAGATGCGGGCTTGCGAATGATGACGTTGTAGACCTCGTCCTGATACACATCGAGACCGCGCTCCTTGGCAAACGCGACCAGGAAATCGCTGATGCCTTTCTCGTTGCCAGACCCACGGGGGATCGCGCTGACCTCCTCAAAGAAATGGAACAGCTGGGCGGGCTCGTAGCCGGTAATCTTGTAGTCCATGGTGCCTCCTTGGCGCAACTGGTTAGACAGTAAGACATGCGACTTGTATATTCCCAGACTTTGCGTGCATAAACCAGTCGAAAACGCCGAGCGCCCTCGCATCATCGGCTAACGGTGGACCGTATAGCGTAACGGTCACAACTTCCGCAGCTCTACAAATCGAGGCGCCCTTTCCGGAGCGCCTCGATTGCGCGTATCAAATTGTCGCCACGCCCTACAGCGCGCCGGAACCGGCTTGCATCATGCCGCCGGGGCCCGAGGTCACGCCGCCGCTCACGGGCGCGGCGTTGCCGGTGTGCGGCGCCGCCGGGGCGGTATCGCCACCGAGCGTGCCCACCGGACGCGGTGCCGGGATCTCGCCCGTGCCGTGGCTAAAGACAAACTTGCCATCGGCCACGTCGCACAGGACGGTATCGCCCTCGCCCCACTCGCCAGCCAGCAGTTCCTCGGACAGCGGATCCTCGATGAGCTTTTGGATAGCACGGCGCAGCGGACGCGCGCCGTTGGTGAGGTCGGTGCCCTCGGCCACGATCTTGTCATAGGCCGCATCGGTGAGCTTGATGTTCATGCCGTTGGCAATCAGGCGCTGACGCAGGTCGTCCACCAGCAGGTGCGCGATCTTGGTCAGGTTCTCGCCCGAGAGCTTCTGGAACACCACAATGTCGTCGATACGGTTGAGCAGCTCGGGGCGGAACAGGCGCTTGAGCTCGCCCATCGCACGGCCCTTGATCTCACTCGAGGTGAGGCCCTGCTCGCCGGTGGTGCCAAAGCCAACGCTCGCATCCTGCGCGATCTCGCGGGCGCCCACGTTGGACGTCATGATGATCACGGTATTGCGGAAGTCGACCGTCTTGCCCTGGCTATCAGTCAGGCGACCCTCCTCCAGCACCTGCAACAAAATGTTGAAGATGTCGGGGTGCGCCTTCTCGATCTCGTCGAACAGCACGACCGAGTACGGGTGACGACGAACGGCCTTGGTAAGCTGACCGCCCTCGTCGTGGCCCACGTAACCCGGAGGGCTCCCGAGAAGCGTGGAGACCTCGAACTCGCTGCCGAACTCGGACATGTCGAAGCTGATGACCGCGTCCTTACTTCCAAATAGGTACTAGGCGATCGTATTGGCGCGCTCGGTAGTGACTGTGCCGGTGAGAGCA
>RPYR01000095.1 GCA_008671285.1 Collinsella aerofaciens
GGGTAGGATGGATGCATTGATTATTGCGAACAGTTTGAGCGGAGGACCATGCCTGTTCGAATCTATACCACCAATGCCGGCACGGATTTGAGCGATGCCGAGTCGGCGTTGCTTGCCGATCTTATTGCCCGCCACGGGCGTGCCGTGTTGCTGGCACCTACGTTTGCCGAGCTCGACCTGTGCCGTCATGATGCGGCGGAAGCCGGCGTTTCGCTGGGCATCGACTACAAGACGCCTACATCGTGGCTTCGCTCGCTTTGGGAGCTTTTGGGCGACGGGCGAGGTTTCGTCGACAACCTGCAGCGCCAGATGCTGTTCTCGGACATGGTCACGCGTCTCGACGATGCCGACCTGCAGCCGCTTTCGCGCAGCCAGGGCACAGTGCGCATGCTCGCGCGCATGGCCCGCGACGTGTTGCCGGGCGTTGCGGGGACGGGTGCCGAACGATGCCGTGGCGACAACTGCCAGCCTGAGCCAAAAAGCGATGCCGAGGCTCGTGTGTTCGAGCTTTTGCGTGTCTATGCGGGCGGTTTGGACCGTCGAGATATGGTCGAGCCCTGCGAGGCAGCTGACATTATGACCAGTGTCCTGGCCGATAGCCTGCCGGCGTGCACTCGCGCCGTATGCGTGCGCGGTATCACGTCGTTTACGCACGGTCTGCTCGAGCTGCTGTCTGCCGTGGCGAACAATGGGGGAGAGGTCGTCGTGCTGCTTGCCCGCGAACAGGCGGCGATGCGCGAGGAGCTTGCCGCGGCATTTGATGCCCGCGATGTGTTGTTTGAGATCGCGCCGCTAGGGGAGGGTGTCGGCGCGTCTGATGCCGCTTGCGGGACCGCCGCTCAGCCTGCCTTTATTGAGGTCGCTGGCCCCCATGCCCGTGCTCATGCTTATGCGGACGCAATTGATGATCTGGTAAAAACGTGCCGGGGTTCCGAGGTCGACGGCGCCTCTGCCGACCCCGTGCGCGTGCTCGTTGTTTCTGCCCGGGCACCCCAGCTGTTCGGCGAACTCGCCTCTCGTCTGGCGGCGCGTCACATTGCGGCCGAGACGACTGAGTTCACGGCGTTTTCCCAGTCCATCGCGGGCAGGCAGTTTACGGCGCTCGCCAACCTGATCGAGCGTATGAAAGCCGCCGACGAGGGCACCGCTTCCAAGACCGAGTGGTGGCCCGCTTCAGAGCTTACCGACTGGATTTATAGCCCGCTTTCGGGTGCCGACGCCGCGAGCGCCCGCGGCTTCGACAAGAACATGCGCCTGTCGCGCAACAAAACCACTGCGGGCGTCAAGAGCCTGCTGCAGAGCGTGCAGGGCCAGGTGAGGGGCGCCCGCAAGGCCGCTAGCGAAGATAACTGGTTTAAGAACGTGCCATGCGTGGTCTCGGACGTGTTTCAGGCGCTGTGGCGCGACAAACCCGTGACGGCGCTCAAGGCCATGCTCGCCGTTGCCGAGGCGCTGCCCGATCGCGCCCTAGGCGGCCTTGACGGCCAGGCCCGTCGCCAGGCAGAGACGGCTCTGCTGCGTCATGTCATCGACATCCTTATGAACGATGCTCGCGCACTCGACGTGTCGCAGGCCGCGACCGTGCCGGTTCTCGACGGCGTTCGAACCAAGGTGGACAAGCGCAGTACCGCTTACGATTACGCGACCTACGAGGTCGATCGCACGCCACGGGCACAAGTGCGCTTCGTGTCGCTTGCCGATGCGTCGGTTTTGCGTCCTGGCGGCTACGATGCCGTGCTGTTTGCCGAAGTCGACCTGGACAGCTATCCGCTTTCGCACGAAGAGGGCCCGCTTGCCACATTGACGGCCGAGCTGCGCCGCGACGGCGTGTCTTTGGAGCCCGCCGCCCTGTTGCGCGTGCGCTTTGGCCGTGCGATGCAGGCGGCGAGCGGTCCGGTCGCGCTCGCCCGCGTGACGCACGATCGCCAGGCGCGCGAGTGCTACCCGGCAGCCGTATGGACCGAGCTGCGGGCACATGCCGAGGCCGCTGGCGCTGCCAAGCCCACGTGCGTGGGCGAGGGCGATATCATCGCCGACTTTGATCCCGCGGCAGGTGAAGGCCTCAAGCGCGAGCGCGTGACCTGCGAAGCCCCTCAGCACCTGAGCGATGAAGCCATTCCGTATCTGGTTCTGCGCCGTCGCGATGGCGAGGGCGAGGATGCGCCGCTGGTGCCGCGCCTGACGTCCGCTTCGCAGATCGAGGCCTATTCGACCTGTCCACTATGCTGGTTCGTCTCGTACCGCGTGAAGCCCCAGTCGATCGACGCCGGCTTTGGCAATATGGAGAAGGGCAACTTTGTCCACGACGTGCTGGAACACCTGCACGCCCGTCTGCCCCAGGAGGGCATGGAGCGCGTGACGCCCGAGAACCTGCCGCGCGCACAGGAGCTGCTGCGCGAGGTCTTTGACGAGACCTTGGCCGAGCACGCCGGCAAGCGCGGTGCCGAGGGTCCGCTCGTGCCGCTCTCTCCGGTAGAGGAACGTCAGGTGGCCGAGATTCTGCCGCAGCTGGAAGGCGTGCTCGCCTACGAGTCCGAGGCACTTGCCCCCTTTGCGCCACGCTACCTTGAGTTCGCCTTTAATGAGCTTAAGGTCGAGTATGCCGGTTGGCCGCTCGGCGGGCGCATCGACCGCGTGGATGTGGACGCCGAGAACCGCGCCGTGGTAATCGACTACAAGCATCGTTCGGGCGTTGAGGAGTTTAAGCTTGCCGACCCCACGGTACGTGACGAGGAGACGGGCGAGGCTCCCATCGACGACCCGCGCTGGCTGCCGCCCCATACCCAAACGCTCATCTACGCGCAGGCCATGCGTCGGGCACTGGGCTTGGATACCCGTGCAGCGCTCTATTTTTCGACCAAGGGCGGCAAGCCCGCGCTGCGCGGTGCGGCGAGCGCCGAGTTGCTCGAGGAAGAGCGCGGTGACGGTCGCATCCCGGGCCTCAAGAAGGGCTTTCCCGGCGAGGGCGGCAGCATGGACTTCGACGCCCTGCTCGATCGCGTGGAGGCCGGCATCGCCGAGCGCTTGCGCGAACTCGAGGCGGGCAACGTCGCTGCTGTCGACCCGGCGTCGACGCAGGCCGCGCATGCCCGCTGCTCGTATAACCACGAAGGAACGTTTGTAAGGAGGGACGTGTAGACCATGGATCTTTCGACTTTGATGCCGCAACAGCTGCAGATCGTCAAAACGCTCGACCGTCCGCTGTTTGTCTCGGCGGGCGCCGGTTCGGGCAAGACCTTTACCCTCACGCGCCGCATCGTCTACGCGCTCTCGCCCGAATCCGGTCCGTTCGTCGAGCATCTGGACCAGGTGCTCGCCATCACCTTTACCAAGGACGCCGCGGCCGAGATTCGCGACCGCGTGCGCCGTGCGCTTATCGACGAGGGCATGGACGAGGAAGCACTGACCGTCGACGACGCGTGGATCTCGACCATTCACGGCATGTGCTCGCGTATTCTGCGCGCGCACGCGCTGGAGCTGGGCATCGACCCCGAGTTCACGGTGCTCACCGATACCGACGAGCTCATGGACCAGGCTGTTGAGCATGTGCTGGCCCGCGCGACGGCACCCGATGCCGCCCCCGAGCTCGCCGCATCGCTCAAGGCCCTCTACGCCTGGTATCCCATGGCGGGCGAGGGCGGGCCGTTTGGTGCCGGCACCACCATCAAGGGTCTGGTGCGCGAGCTGCTGGAGCTCTCGAGCCAGTTGCCGGGCGGCATGGACGACGTGCGCGTGGCGCGCGGCCAGGCCGATACCTCGGCGCTTGCCGATGCCTATCGCGCGTCGCTGGGCGCAAGCAAGGCCGCGACCGAGAAAGCGCAGGTGGCGCTCGACGCCATCGATGCATTCGAGGCCAGCGGCAAGACCATGGCCGATGCGGCGCGACTCATGATGTCGTGCACCATGCCGCGTGCGAGCAAGGCATTTCCTAAGGAGCAGGTCGAGCTGCTCAAGGCCGAGGCTGCCGATGCATTTATCAATATCGTGCTTGCCTGCGGTGGCCCGGCACTCGATGCGCTGGTGGGCCTGGCCCGTTCCGTGGAGGCTGAGTATCGCGCGCTGAAGGCTGCCCAGTCCGCCCTCGACAACAACGACTTGCTGCGTATGGCCTACGAGGCCCTGCGCGATTACCCGGCCATCCGAGCGGCATACGAGGGCCGCTTTAAGATGGTCATGATCGACGAGTTCCAGGATACCGACCAGATGCAGGTCGATCTGATCCGATACCTGACCGGCGCGGGGGAGCGCGCGCTGTGCACCGTGGGCGATGCACAGCAGTCCATCTATCGCTTCCGCGGCGCCGAGGTCGAGGTCTTCCGCCGCCAGGAGCGCAAGGTAGGATCGGCGGCATCCGAGACGGTCGCCACGCCGGATGTCCCCGCCGGCGAGCTCGTTAAACTCGTGCGCAACTTCCGCAGCCATGACGAGGTGCTGCGTTACGTGGCGCGCGTCTTCGATGGCGATGACGGCGGCCTGATGCAGGGCTTTTTGGATCTTGAGGCGAGCGACGGCCGCAAGGACACGCTGGTGGCAGACGCCTCGCGTCGCCAGGCCCTCTTTGTTGCCGGCGGCAGTACGCAGGAACGCACACAGGCAAAGGCCCGTGCGATCGCCGAGCGGTTCCGCTCGCTTGCCGATGCCGGCCAGCCCCAGGGCGGCATGGTGCTGCTGCTGGGCCGCATGACCAACGCAGACGTCTACGCACAGGCCTTCCGTGACCAGGGGCTCGACTGTGTCATCGCGGGCGGCTCGGTCTTTGCGCAGGCTGCCGAGGTGCAGACGGTGCGCGCCCTGGTTTGTGCGCTCGCCAATCCGGCCGATACGGCGCAGGGCCTTATGCCGTTGCTCGCCTCGCCGATGTTTGCACTCGGCGCCCAGGAGTTCCTGGCGCTGGCGACCAAGCTCGATAGCGAGACGGGGGAGACCTCGCGTCGCAACATCGATGCGGGCATCATGAACGATTCCGATGTGCCGGGCTTGCAGGGCTTGCCGCTCGTAACGCGTGCCCGCGAGGTGCTGCGCTACGCGCTTCGTCGCGTGGGCCGCGATTCGTTTGCCTCCATCGCGCGCGATGTGGTCAACGCCTCCGGCTGGTTTGTGCGTCTGGCGCAGCGTGGTCCCGAGGGCAAGGCCATTGCCGCCAACGTGCTCAAGGCGCTCGACGCCGTGGCCGAGGCGGAGGCCGAGTTCGGCAACTCGCCGCGTTCCATCGCGCTGGCCTTCGACCGCTTCTTGGCGGGCAAGGAGGCCCCGGGTGCCCTCAACGAGGAAGGCGACGGCGCGGTGCGCATCATGACGGTGCATGCCTCCAAGGGTCTGGAATATCCGGTCGTGGCGGTCGCCGAGTGCTTTGGCGTGCGTAAGTCCTCGGGTGCGGCACAGATGGGTCGCGTCGAGGGCGGAGCGCAGGTCGTGGCACTGCCGGCACGCTTCGACGGCGTTAAGCTTGCCGACGGTACCTTTGTGAAGGGCGACGACGTCAAAAAGCAGTTTGAGCACGCGTTTAAGGGCAAGGGCACGTCGCTGTGGCTGCCGCCGGAGCTCATGGAGGATGTCTGCGCGACAGGTTCTCCCGCCGAGGCATTCGTTCGCCTGCGCAACGACGACCTGCAGCTTTCGCTCGAGGAGCGGGCTCGTCTGCTCTATGTCGCCATGACGCGAGCGCGTGAGCTGGTCATTCTGGCGATGGATGCCGGCGTGAGCCGCGGCAAGGTGACGGCGCCGACCTTCGATGCCGAGACCGATCTGACCTACGACGTGCTGCGCCGTATTTTGCCGACCGACGCTCTGGACATGCCGCAGCTCGATGCCGACCGCCTGGTGTTCGACAACTCCCAGTCGGGCGACTACGAGCTCATTTCGCTTTCTGACTTTACCTTTGGCGAGCAAGCGTTTGAGGCCAACGCTTCGCTGGATGCCGAGGGCGGGCTTGTTCGTGGCGATGCCGATGTCGCCGATAATGCTGCGCATTCAGCTGTGCCCGGTCCTGCTGACCCCAAGCCCGATTCGTTTGAGCTTGTGTATCCCCAGGCAGTAGGTGTGCGCATGGGCACTTGTCCGTTCCCGGCGCGTGACTCGTATAGCTACTCGTCAATCGCCGCGGCACTTCATGCCGAGACGGAAGATCGTGCCACCGAGGCGCGTGTTCCCATGGACGAGGCAGGCGATGATGCCGAGTCGGATGGCTCAGAGATGACCGATGCAGAGGTGGCTGCTGTCGAGCCTGTCGGCAATCCCATGGCCTTGGGCTCGGCCTTCCATGCCGCCTGCCAGTGGCTCATCGAGATGGATGCCGATGAGCTGCCCACCGCGCGCGTCGATGCCCTGGCGCGTTTGTGGCGCCTGACGCCGGAGCAGCGCGAGCGTTTTGACATCGCCCTGAATCGCTGGTTTAGGTCGGCGGTCCGTGCCGAGCTGCTTGCCTGGCCGTGCGTCCGCGCCGAGGTGCCCTTCTTTTCGCTGGGCTGCGAGGACGAGGACATTGCCTGCTACGGCGCATATGCCGAGGGCGCCATCGATGCCTTGGCAACCGACCCGGCCGATCCGTCGCGCGCACTGGTCATCGATTACAAGACAGGTGGCTCGCCGGACGAGGTGCCCGAGCAGCTGGTCGAGAAGCACGCCTTGCAGGCGCGCGTCTACGCTGATGTTCTGCACAAGGCGGGCTTTGAGGCCGTGACCGTCAAGTTCGTTCGCGTGGAGCAGGCGAATCCAGCCATCTTCGTCGAACCCGCCGAGCCCCAAGTAGTCACCTACAATCTCTAGCCCTCAGATAACTTGCGGTGGAATGCGGACTGTTTTGGCCAAAAAAGCCGCCAAACAGTCCGCATTTCACCGCAACTGCAAGAGGAGCCGTGTGGGTTTGGGCTAGGTTCGGGTGCCGTCCGCGCTGTGCGGTAGAATCGTAACCCTAAGATCACGAACCCGCATCGGAGCTCATTACATGGCATTCGTCCATCTGCACAATCACACTGTTTTCTCCATGCTCGACGGCGCAACCCGTATCCAGGATATGGTCAACCGTGCCGTTGAGCTTGGCATGCCCGCCGTTGCCATTACCGACCACGGCTACATGTATGGCGTGCCCGACCTGGCGCTGGCCTGCGACGCCGTTAACCACAACACGCCCGAGTACAAAACCTGGAGTCACGACAAGGCCTTCTTGGAAAAGGACCGCCGCGACGAGCTGGTGGAGCCCGACCCCGAGGCAAACCCGCGCGAGCATGCCCAGTACGTCAAGGACATGGCCATGTGGGACGAGAAGGGCAACATCGACGAGCTCAAGCCGCCCCTGGTCATTAAACCCATCTTTGGCTGCGAGGTCTACTTTACGCCGGACGAGACCCTTGCCCGCGACCACAAGCCCGAGCTCTACCATATGATCCTCCTGGCCAAAGACCAGGAAGGCTACGTCAACCTGATGCAGACGGTCTCCGAGGCCGCCGTGCAGGGCTTTTACTACAAGCCGCGTGTGACGCTCGACAACCTGCGCCGCCATGCCAAGGGCATGATCTGCACGAGCGCCTGTATCGCGGGCATCATCCCCAAATACATCGACCGCGGCGACATGGAAGGCGCCATCAAGTGGGCCGAGACCTTCCGTGATACCTTCGAGCCCGGCGACTTCTACATCGAGATCCAGGAACACGGCATCACCACCGACAACGGCCTGACCGACGAGCAGATGGACCGCACGCTCATCGATATCGCCAAGCAGGTGGGCGTCAAGGTCATCGCCACCAACGATTTCCACTACCTGCGCCGCGAGGACGCGCCGGTGCAGGACGTCATCATGTGCATTGGCATGAACGCCAAGGTCGACGACCCCAACCGCATGCGCATGACCGGCTCGGAGTTTTATATGAAGACCGAGGAGGAGATGCGGGCGATGTTCCCGTATTGCCCCGAGGCCTGCGAC
>RPYR01000198.1 GCA_008671285.1 Collinsella aerofaciens
GGCCTGATTCTTACGGCCTTTGCCATCGTTGCGTTTAAAACCCCTAATCACTTTGCTTTTGGCGGCACCTCGGGCGTGTCGGTCATTCTGTCCACGCTGTTCCCGACCCTGCCCGTCGGCGTCTTTATGTGGATTATTAACGCGGTTCTCGTCGTTTTGGGCTTTATCTTTTTGGAGCGCAAGGCAATCCTGTGGAGCGTCTTCGCCTCGTTTGCGCTGTCCGCCTATGTTTCGCTGTTTGAGCTCTTTATTCCGACCGATGTCTCTCTGACGGGCGATATGTGGCTCGATCTGTGCTTTGCTGTGATTCTGCCGGCGCTCGGCAGTGCCATCGTCTTTGATATTGGCGCCTCGACAGGTGGCACGGACATTCTTGCCATGATCCTCAAGCGCCGCACCACGCTCGAGATTGGCCGCGCCCTGCTCCTGGTCGATATCGGCATCGTGACCATCGCGGCCTTCTTGTATGGCCCGCGTGTCGGTCTGTATTGCGTGCTCGGCCTGTTTGCCAAGACGCTTGTGGTCGACAAAGCCATCGAGAGCATCCATCTTCGTAAGGTCTGCACGGTCATTTGCTCCGAACCCCTTAAGGTCGAGGAGTTTATCGTCAAGCATCTCAACCGCACGGCGACCATCAGCCGCGGCTACGGTGCCTTCTCGGGCAAGTGCGTGACGGTGATCATGAGCGTGCTGAGCCGTCGCGAGGCCGTGCAGCTGCGCCGTTATGCGCGCGAGGTCGATCCAGGTGCCTTTATCACGATCGTCGACAGCTCCGAGATTGTCGGCAAGGGCTTCCGCGGAACGAACTAGCACAGACACACTCATCAAACAATCGAAAAGCGCCTCGCGCGTTGCAAATACGTCATCTAAGAGTATTTGTCCTCACATTGGGTGATAATGATGCCAAAGACATCGTTTGCGATCTAGGTGATTCGCTCTAGATACGAAGGGATGATTTCGATGTTCTGTTCGCAGTGTGGCGCTCCTATGGGCGATAACGACAAGTTCTGCGGTGTGTGCGGTGCTCCTAATGCCGGTGCTGCAGCTTCCGCCCCTCAGGGTCAGCCTCAGCCTCAGCAGTTTGTTCCTCAACCTGTCGCGAACGCGTCCAAGGGCTGCACGGCTCAGGCGTTTGAGGATATGACCAAGACTCCGGGCGTGCTGCAGCGCGTGTGCCAGATTGCCTTTTTGCCGGCGCTTATCTGTGTCGTGTCGGTACTCGTGCTGTTCATCCCCGTTATCGGCGGTATTGCGGCTGCCATCGGCTTTTTGGCTGCCTACGTGGCGAGCGTGTGCGGTTCGGGCTTTGGCATCGAGTGGGGTCGCGACCTGTCGCTTAAGATCGATGACGGCATGGGTCGTCCGTTGATGCGTTCCACGTCGTTTGGTCTCGGAATCTTTTCGAGCGTTATTTCGGTCGTGCTCGAGGTTATCGCTGCCATTCCCATTATCGGTGTAGTGCTTTCGCTGGTGGAGGGCGTGGTAATTGGCGCCGCGGGCTCGTATTCTTATTACGGCTCTTATGCGCTCGAGGCTGCGCTGTTTGGCTCGCTTGGCCTGCTTGTCCTGGCTATGATTGCCACGGCGGTCCTGGGGGTCTTCTTTAAGATGTTCGCCGACATTGCCGTGATGCACTTTGCGGTGACCGGTCGCGTCGAGAGCGCGTTTTCGCTCGATAAGGTTTGGGCAGCCTTTAAGAACAATAAGACCAAGCTGTTCTGCGCTTCGTTCCTTCCCGAGTTTTTGACGGGTCTGGTCGCCAACGTTGTCACATGGATCTTGACGGTCGTCTTTGGCGCCGTTGCCTCTGTCGGTATGTATAGCTACTACTATCGTCCTACGGGTATTGAGGCGATTGTTGCCGGCGGTGGCATCACACTCGTGCTGTTCCTGGTGCTGGTCGCTTTTGTCACCGTGTTTCTTACAGTCTTTGGCAAGATGCTCAAGCACCGTGCCGTTGGCTATTGGGTCGCGCGTTATGCAAGCGAATGGGCCGATGAGGACAAGGACGACGTTTTGACTTTTGTGCTCCCGGGTGAGAAGAAGCCTGCTCCTGCGGGATTCAATCCCACGGCAGCCACTGGTGCTGCGCCTGCCCCGGCGCCCGCGCCTGCACCTGCCCCGGCACCCGCGCCTGCCCCTGCCCCGGCACCTGCTCCTGTCCCCGCACCGGCGTCCGAGGCGACGCCTGCGGAGCCCGATTGGGATGCCGTTGCCACGCCGGCGGATGAGCCGGGCGATAATCCTGCTGCCGAAAACAATCAAACCGAATAGCCGGTCGAGGCGCCCTGGGCAACTGAGCCCGGGGTGCCTTTTTCTACTGCGAAAGCAAGAAAATGCCTGGGAAAACGGTTGCAGCAAAATTTCTCGGAAATTGGTCAATGTTGCGCAACAACGTCGCGGCTATTGTTGAGAACGTAGACGTGTAAGGTTTGAAGGCGTGCGACGCCTTAGGAAAAGGAGAGGCTCATGTTCTGTCCCACTTGTGGTTCTCCCATTTCGGATGATGCCAAATTCTGCCCTGTTTGCGGATCCGCCGTTGGTGCCGCTTCTGCCGCTGCGGCCCCGCAGCCCCAGCTCGCTCCGGCCCAGGCTATTCAGCCCGCGCCCCAGCCTCAGCAGCAGTACACCGGTCAATACGCCCAACAGTCCGCATCCGCTCCGATGGGCTATGACCCCATTAAGGCTGACCGCAGCCTGATCGGCTGGCTGCTGCTCTCTCTTGTGACCTGCGGTATCTATTCGTTCTACTTCCTGTATTGCTTGGCACGCGACGTCAACACGTTGTGTCAGGATGACGGCGATTACACGCCGGGTCTGGCGGAATTCATCCTTCTATCGTTTGTGACCTGCGGCTTCTACGCGTACTACTGGTATTACAAGATTGGCAACCGCCTGCAGGCCAACGCTCCTCGCTACGGCCTGGTGTTCCAGGAAAACGGCACCACCGTTCTTCTGTGGCAGATCTTCGGCGCGCTCCTGTGCGGCCTTGGTCCCATCTTCGCTATGAACATCGTCATCAATAATACCAATGCCATGGCAACGGCTTACAACACTCGCCTTGGCGCTCGTGCCTAACAATAAGGGCGGCGTGAACAGCTTCCAGGGACATAGGGGCACGGCAGAGCTCCTTCGCCGCGCCCTTTTTTGCACCGGCGCGCTCTTTGTCGCCTGGCTCGCGCTCTACCTGCTCGACATTGGCTGCATTTTTCGATTGATGACGGGCATTCCTTGTCCGGGATGCGGCATGACGAGGGCGTGGCTGGCGGCGCTGCGCCTCGATTATGCGGCTGCCTTTGCCTACCATCCGCTGTTTTGGGTGGTGCCGATTGCGTTTGTGCTCGCGTTCGTGCGCGAGGAGGTGGCATCGAGCGAGCTAAAGCGTGGTATCGACATTGCGGTCACCGTGTTGTGCGTGCTGGTCGTCGTCGTATGGATCGTGCGCCTCGTCAATCCGGCAGATGCCGGTCTGCTCTTTGGCGGCTATGCGCCCGCCGGAGTTCCCGACGATATCATCCACCTCGAACCCCCACGCTGGCTCTGCCATTTGGGGGCAGGGTTGAAATGGTAGAAATAGCGTTTGACAAATAATGAGAGGGCGGATGCTCGTTCCAACATCCGCCCTCTCATTATTTTGAATGGGTGTTTAAAGAATCGTGCAGGTTACGCGTTATGCTTTTCTTCGTTGCGAGCGGCAGCCCGTGCATCATGGATGCCCTTAATCGCAGCATGGCGGGCGGTGCGAGCATCGTGCATGGCGTCGCGCGCCTCAGCGGCCGTGGCCTTGGCAGAGCGCAGCTTGGCGGCCAAGTCGGGGTTGGTCTCGGCAACCGCGGCGATCGTGGGGCCGTCGAGCTCCTCTTGCGTGGGCTCGGCCAAAAAGTCGATGGCATACTGGGCTGCAACCATGGAGCCCTTGGCCAGCACGCTCTCGTCAATCTTGTAAAAGCAGGAATGTTGGGCGTACGTGGCGCCAATCTTGGGGTTGCGCGTACCTACAAAGGCGAGCACGCCCGGTACGCGGCGCAGGTACTCCGAAAAATCCTCGCCCGAGAGCGTGCCGCGATAATGGCCTTGGCCGGCGGGGCCCAGGCACTTGATTACAGCCTGACGGCAGCGCTCGCTCGAGGCGGCGTCGTTTTCGACCTTGTAGTTGGCGATGGTGTAGTCGGTGAGCTCTGCCTCGGCGCCCAAGGCGGCCGCGGTATGCTCCACGATGCGGCGCATGAGCTCCGGCATTTCCTCGTGGGTCTAATCGCCGTAGGTGCGCACCGTGCCGGCGAGGTAGGCCGTGCCGGCGATAACGTTGCGTGCGGTGCCGCCGTGCAGCTCGCCGACGGTGATGACAGCCGGCTCGTAGGGGCTGATCTCGCGCGAGACGATGGTCTGCAGGGCGTTGACGATCTCTGCGGCCACCATAACGGCGTCGTGACCGCGCTGGGGCATGGCGCCGTGGCACGAGGTGCCGCGTACGTCGATACGGAACCAGTCGGTATTGGCCATGCGCGGTCCGGGCTCGCAGCTCACGGTGCCGGCGTCGACCTCGCTCCAGATGTGCGCGGCGTAGGCGCCATCGACGCCGTCGAGCACACCCGTGCCGATCATGAGCTTGGCGCCCTGGCCGTTTTCCTCGCTGGGCTGGAAGACGATGCGGACCTCGCCGTGGATGTCGTCGGTCATATGGCGCAGGATTTGCAGCGTTCCGAGCATCATGGCGATATGGCAGTCGTGGCCGCAGGCGTGCATGCAGCCCTCGTTGACGCTGGCGAACTCCTCGCCGGTCTGCTCGGTGACGGGCAGGGCGTCGATGTCGGCGCGCAGCAGGATGCGGCGGCGTGGCGTGCCGTCCTCGCGGTAGGCATCCGGCGCGGTACCGCGAAGCGTTGCCACCAAGCCGGTCTTGAGCGGACGCTCGTAGGGGATATTCATGGCGTCGAGCTGGTTGGCGATGTCGGAAGTCGTGCGCTCCTCGGCAAGGCTCAGCTCCGGGTGCTTA
>RPYR01000065.1 GCA_008671285.1 Collinsella aerofaciens
CTACCTCGGTGTACGCATACGAAACATATGCGGCCGCCTCGTTGCCGTCCATAGACTTAAACTTACGCGCCATATACCCCTCTCCTCTCATATAGGTATACAGGCCCCGGCGATCGCCGGGATGTTGGCGTGATGGGATTTACGCTGTTGCTTCCAATCATCTGGCAGGCAGGCTCAGCAGCAGGTACGTGGCGTGGAGAGAAGACATGCCGAGGCGAGGGACAGCTGGTGCGCCCCACAGACCCGACCGCCCGTCTTGCACATGACCGAGCGCCGCAAAGGCCGCATGCCGGATGCTCCCGGGCACGCCCCGGCGATGGGAAGCGCCCGCAACGGAAATCCGCATGCGGGTTTATTGTACCCCGCCGTTAAGTGTAATTTCGACAAATATAGGCGGGTGGTAAAGGTTTACCTTGGATGACTGCCGGGATCATTTGGCAGGACTGGCTAGAGGGCACCGAAGAGGATGGCGTAGGTAGTGGATTCGCCGAGCTTGAGCTCGTCGCCGGGATTGAGTTGGGCGGAACGGCCGGGCTCGACCTGAATGCAGACGCGCGTGACCCCGTTTACCACCACGGTTCCGTTGGTGGACGACAAGTCCTCGACGTGCCAGATATTTTGAGCATCGCACCAGATATGGGCATGGCGGGCCGAGACATCGTCGCCGACGTCGGTAATATCGCCCTCACCAGTGGCCAGCGCGCCAATCTCAACACCCTGCTCACTCGGCTGAATCCAGCGCGGGGCGCTCACGACAAAACTGTTTTGTACGCGCAGCAAGCCCAAGGGGTGCGCCGGGGCGGGTTCGCGTTCGCTCGCAGTCAGCGACATGCCAAGCGAACGCGGCGTGGATGTGCCTCCGCCACAGGTCGCGTGTGCGTAGTCGATGGCATAGTTCACCGAGGACCGCACATCCGCCGAACAGCCGACGGCGACAAACAGCACCAGCACGGCCTCGGCGCGCTCGGCGGGCATGAGTTCCGCCGCTTGGGACAGGCGATCGAGCGCGTTGCGATAGAGATTCGTGTCTTGGTGGCACTCTTCGAGCGCGCGTACCATCGGTTCACCTGCAGGACCGCACACCATATTGATCACAGCCGTGGAGTCCATGGGATTGCGCTGGCGCAGGGCCAGTTGCGACATAATACGCGCAGCCGAGGTACCGTATTCGGCAAAGTAGCGCTGCCGAAGCGTGCCGACCGGCGCGCGAACGATAAAGCGGGAAACCCAAGAGCGATCGGCGGCTCGGCTCTGCGGGCTGCGGCCGTCGGCGAGCGGACGGGACGAAAGCACCAGGCCGCACAGCTCGATATGGCTCAGATGCGCCGCGCGCTTAAAGATGTCAAACATGGCCCCGCATGGGGTGAGCTCAACTTGAGATGCCATGACCTAGGCCTCCTTGGTCGTAGAAATAGAATCGGACGATACTTCGACAGGTCCGCCAAAAGTACGGGCAGCTGCGGCTCCACCGGCAAGCGGAGTCGCCATCTGGGCTTTTGTGCGTCGCGGTGCCGAAACGGGAAGTTCAAAGGCAAAGCCCATCGCAAGCAAAAACCACGTAAGCGTATAGGTTGCAACCAGAGCGGCAACAAGGCCGCCCATCACGGCGCGTTGGGAAAATACGCTACATGCAGCCACAACCAGCACCGGAACCTCGCAGGCAGAAAGCGCAAGCACACCCTGCAGGAACCCCGAGCGCCGATCACGCGCAAGTGCCCCCTCGGCAACGCCGGCTATGCCTGGCAGCGCCAACGCCAGTGCGGCAATAATACCCGGTAGCGACCCAGACCACACGAGCGATCCCAAAGTCGCCGTCACGCGAGCGCCCGACGCCAGCAGCGCGGCCGAAACCACGACCACAGCCCAAACCACGCCACAGACGACCGTCGCGCCGACCATCAGCGCGCGACGAACCGCGCGGCCGGACGCATCCATGGGGCACGGCGTGAGCGGCTCGCCGCGGAGCGAACGACCGACATTTTGCGCATAGTGGTCACAAAACGCCGAGAGCGCCGCCTCGACCGCCGCCGGCTCGGGACGATCTTTTTGATGGCTGGACAGACAGGCCGTCACCACGTCGAACAGCTGGGCATCGACAAACGCCAGCGCATCGCGCAGCTCTTCGGAATCCGGCTCAAGCCCCAGCTGCTGGGCCTGCTCGGCCGCGGCGAGCGCCACATCGGGCTCACGACGAAGCAGCTGAGTCAAATCACAACCGGGCGCATGGGCACCAATGGGATAGTCGGGCCGCGTGTCCATCTTGAGACGGTAGGGGCTCGCGATGTCGCGCGTCTTTTTGCGCGAACCCGAGGTGCCCGAAGTGCTCGGCGCGGCTTCGTATGGCGCGACGCCGGCAATGAGCTCGTAAACCGTGCTTGCCGCGGCATAGACGTCGATCGCCGGCGACATACGCAAAGCGCGCAGATCGGGAATATCGTCGGTGAGCATCTCGGGCGGGGCATAGGCAACCGTCGCGCGACGCAGCGTGGCATAACGCTCCGTAAACGACGCCTTGCCGCCGGTACCGGCCACAGCCGACGCAGGCTCGAGCGCCAGCGACGAGCCAAAGTCGATCAGGCACAGGTCAAAGGTGTCCTCGGCAAGCTGCCGGTCAAGCGGTAGACGCGCCGTGCGCACCATAATATTAGCGGGCGAGATATCGCGATGGACAAAGCCCTCGCCCACCAGGCTCATACGGCAGAGCAGATCGAACAGGTCGCGACCCAGACGCGCCGCCACAAGCGGCGACAGGCGTCCGGCATCGTCCACGGCGAGTCGCGAACGCAAGCGGGTAAGCGTCTCGCCCTCGACCCATTCCATGACAATTGCAGGCACACCGTCGACCTCGCCCCAGCCATAGAGGCGGGGAAAGCCCTTAAGGCCCGAAAGGGCGCGATGGCATTCGTATTCCTCGCGAAACGCCGCCTTGAACTTGGCGACCAGCGCCTCGTGAGCGGTATCGTCGTCGAACTCATCGCGCGCCGGCAAGATGAGCTGCTTGAGTGCCACGGCCTCGCCTTGGGCGTTGACGGCACGCGTCACGCGGCCGATACCGCCACGGCGCATGGTGGCATCGTCGGCAAACAGCATCGTAAAACGACGCAGATAGGCAGGCAGTTCGTCCTGACCGAGCGCAATGGCCGGCTCAAACCCGTCGACACGCGCCAGGCGCAGGCCGACCATGGGATCGCGACCGAGCGATTGTGGTGTGGTGGATGCAAGATCGGTCATCATAGGGCAAGCGCCGCCACGTTATTGTTGAAGTTGCCGAGCGCGACGTCATCATCGCCGTAATGGCCGACCCATTGACATAGGTTGGTGTAACAGCCCCACAGATTGGCATACTGCTGATACCACTTTGACCGGGGCGAGAATGTCTGACGACCGAACTCGGCTCGAATGACAAACATCTCCCCGACCAGGCTGTCGCACGGTCTGGGATCTCCCGTAGAGTTATAGGTCGAGACCACGTCATTGGCACGAGAAACATAGCCGTCGAGCATGTTGTACTTGGTCACAAGCCAACTGTGAATGCTCTCTTCCTCAGCAGCGGAAAGGCCACCGGAGTTTGCATCGTTGTCAGTGTTGCCGCCCATCGAGCCGCCGTTTCCAGACCCTCCGGTAGAGGAACCCGCCCCAGAGCCGCCGCCCGAACTCGATGAATCCGAGCCGGAGCCAGAATTATCCGAGCTACCGGGCTTTCCGGACTGCTGGGCGTCCTGCTCCTTTTGCTGCTCGACCTTATTCACCGTTGCCGCCACGCTATTGTTGGACAATCGATCGATGATCTTGGTGTTGGTGAGCACGATGGTTTTGCCATTGGCAAGCGTGACTTCGTTGTCCGGGGCCTCGGCGCCGTCCGCATCGTCGGTGCCAAACACAATATGCCCGACCACACTTGCCCAAGCATATCCAGTCGTGGTGCCCAGATCGCTTTTGACCTCATGCCCCACGCGCGGTTCGCGTGCGGCATGCGCCTGCATCATGGACGGCACGGTCATGCCATAGGCAGAAACGCCAGCTATGACCAGCACCAGCGAGCACGATAGCAGTGCGTACGCCCGCGGCGCCAAGCCCAGTCGGCGTCGTATGCGCACCGCGGCGCCGCGCTTTGTCTGAGTGCCACCGGGCCGCATGCGTTCTCCTCCAACAAAAACACGCCGCTCGGGAGCGGCGCATTCATTCGAATCCATATTTGAGTGTATCAGCGAACCAAAAAGGTTGCGCAACGAATGGACAAATTAAGGATGCGAGCGGAAGCGTCCATGCGATAAGCGGATACGAAGCATCTTTGTTGCACAACAAACTCACAGTGGCACGGGGAAATTATGACTACCCCGTGCGTCGCGAGGAAAACATACGGCAGGAGCAGGCTCGCCACCTAAATCGCGCGGCGGGCCTCGATGGCGCGGCCAAGCGTAAGCTCGTCGGCATACTCCAAGTCGCCGCCCACGGGAAGGCCGCTTGCCAGACGCGACACCTCGACGCCCAACGGCTTGATGGTACGGGCCAGATAGCTCGCCGTGGTCTCGCCCTCAATATTGGGGTTGGTGGCGATGATGACCTCGTGGATGTCCTCGTGGCCCAAGCGTGCCAGCAGCTCTCGAATGTGCAGCTGCTCGGGGCCAATCTTGTCCATGGGGCTGATCACGCCGCCCAATACGTGGTAGAGGCCGTGGTAGCTGCCCGTGCGCTCGATCGCCTGGACATCGCGCGGCTCGCCCACCACGCAAATGCGAGTGGTATCGCGCATCGGGTCCTGGCAGATGGAGCACTCGTCGGCCGTGGCGTAGTTAAAGCAGCGGCTGCAAAAGTGGACCTCCTGCTTGACCTCCAGGATGGCCTCGGCCAGGCGGCGCGCCTCCTCGGCGTCGGCCTCCAACAGGTAATAGGCGATGCGCTGGGCCGACTTGGGACCAATGCCCGGCAGACGGCCCAGCTCATCGAGCAGTTTTTGCAGACTGTGGTTGGCACTCATATATATGCGTGTCTTAGAACGGCATGCCCGGGATGTTGAGGCCGCCGGTGATGGCGCCCATCTGCTTGTTGGCGAGCTCGTTGACGCCGCGGACGGCCTCGTTGACGGCAGCCATGATCATATCCTGCAGCATATCGACGTCCTCGGGATCGAGCGCATCGGGATTGATGGTGAGGTTGACGAGCTCCATCTCGCCGTTAACGGTCACCTTGACCATGCCGCCGCCGGCAGAGGCGTCGACGGTCTGGGACTTGAGGTTCTCCTGCGCGGCGGCAAGCTGCTCCTGCATCTTGCGAGCCTGCTTCATCATCTGCTGCATGTTCATACCGGCCATGATGGCTCCTTTACGTGCGGCCGCACGCCGAGCTGCAAGGGCAGCCGGAGCACGGCGGGACTTTCAAACTCAAAAATCGTACCACGGCGCGAGGCCAGCGAGCGGGGCGGACGTGTTACCTCAGTCGATATACATGTCCTCCAATACAAACCGCACTCAAAGATTATGCAAGGTCGAATTATGCAAGGTTGCATAATATCGCACACTCAATCTAGTAGAGCCGAATCCGGCATTTCATGTGCGCCACTAAATAGCTAAATGCCGAACCGCTGCTCGAGGCGGCGCACATGGCGGCAGGGTATAATTTGATTGCCATAGATAGTAATTTGGAGGTGCCCCATGAATGCCCCCAACGCGCTCCAAAACATCCGCTCAAAACACCCCGTTGCATATGTGGTTCTCTATCTCTTTGTCGGCTGGGCATTGCTGGTTGTCATCACCCATGCCATAGCTTTTGGAGCAGAACTGCTGATAGCCAGCTCGGACCAGCCCGTCGTCAAATGGGAGACGACCGATGAGTGCACAGACGGAACCCGAACCGTCTACTACAACAGCCCGTCCCTCTATCAAGAGTTCAAGGTCAAGATAAAGGACTTCAAGATTGTCGATGTCGAGCTAGGCGTTTATTTGGCAATCGGAGCAACCATTAACGCCGAGCAAGTCGAGTACACGGACAGCCATGCGACGTATCGTATCGACCTCAGCATCCTAGGCCGACCGTCACGCACCTGTCTGCTCAAATGCGACATACGCGGCACCACGTTGCACATGTCCGAAATACAGATGCGCCCGGGCAAAGAGATCTCTTCTTGAGCAGCATACCCGCCCGCACGGTTACTCCACCGGCTTGAAGATGGTGGACTGACCGAAGACGCTGCGGATGAGGGCCTTGGCCTCGTCCTCGGTCTGCGGGATGCTCGGGGCTGCGCCCTGATGGCCGAAGGGGCTGCCAGCACCGGGATTGGATTCCCAGGGAGCGGCGGGGACGTCGTCGTTTGCAGAGGCTGCGGGTGCCACAGCAGCGGCCTTGGTCGCGGACGCCGCACCCGGCACGTCGAACGGGGGCAGATTGTCCCCGCCGGCATCGGCAGCAAAACCACCGACCATAGCATCGTCGTAGGGCACCTGCTCGGATTCCCATGGCGCAGCCTGCGCAGGCGGCTGAGCCATGGGGACGGACGCGCGCTCGGGCGCTCGGGGCGCGGGCTCGGTCGGGAGCTTGCCCGTGGCAGGAGCACCGGCAGGGTTGTCGGAGCGCAGCCAAGGGGCCTTGGCCAGGTCGGATGACTTGGGCGCAGGCGCGGCAGCGGACTTGGGCGCGGGGATCGGAGCAGCCGGTTTGGGCGCAGCAGGTTCAGGCGCCGACGGGGTCGGTGCCGCTACCGGCGCCGCTTTTGGCTGCGTCGCGCTGGCGCTCGAGGATGCAGGGGGCACCGAGGACACGGGTTGCGGGTCCGCAGATACCGCAGCCCGTGCAGATGGAGAATGCTCCTCATGTTGAGGAGCCGGCGTGCCACCCCCATCCAGGACATAGTCGACGGTACGACGACCGAAGACCGCGCAGACCGTCGGCAGGACCACCGACTGCGTATCGGCGCGACCGAGCATCTTAATGGCAAAAGTCGAACCCGCGGGGAACGAGACCGTGAGCTTGGAGCCGTCGTCGGCCGTGGCGCGGGCGTTGAGCAAAAGCCCTGCGTAGGAAGCCTGACGTGCCTTGACACGCTCGACAACCTCGGCCCATTTGCGCTGCAGCTCTCCGGCATCCTCGACCGCGGGCGTCTCGGCAGCACCGGCGGCGGCAACCTGGTCGGCATTGTTGGACTGGGGCTTAGGTGCCGGCGCGGTGGCAGACGCGGGGGCCGCAACGGGCTGAGGCGCAGGCGCTGCAGGCTTGGAAGCTGACACGGACGCAGAACGGGGCGCAGGCTGGGCAGCCGGAACAGCAGCACCACGGTCCCAAGGCATACCGCCCTGGCGCGCGGACGTAGCAGCGGGGGCAGCGGATGCCGCCGGGGCGGCAGCGCGGGCGCCCGAAATGAGCGTCGGCTGTTGGGCAGCAGCGGGTACGGATGCTGCAGGCGCGGCGGCCTGAACAGCAGCCACGCTCGCCGGCACGGCGGCGTTGGCAACCATGGCCTCCAGGCGTGCCACGCGCTCGGCCAATGCCTCAATCGTTAAATCAGCCTCGGGACGCGCCAGACGCGTGCAGGCAATCTCGAGCACCAGGCGCACGTCGCTCGCGCCCCTCATCTCCAGTGCGGCATCGTCGAGCACCGTCAGCACGCGGGCCAGGCGGTCGGCAGGATGCTCGCCAAAGGCAGCGGCCTCGGCAGCAAGCGCCTCGGCCTGCTCCGAGCCGCCCTCAAACAGCTCGGCACGGGCACCGGCAACGCAGGCAACGTACACGTCACGCACATGCGCCACCAGGTCGCGCGTCAGCTCAAGCAGGTCATTGCCCTCCTCGACCTGCACACGAATCAGTCCATAGAGCTCGGCAACATCGCGATCGGCAATGGCGCGGGAAAACTCGCCCAGGATCTGGTCCGAAACCTCGCCCAAAAGCGAGCGGGCGTCGTCCGCATGCACAGAACCGTTGCCAAAGACGCTCAGCTGCTCCAGCGTGGAGAGCGCGTCGCGCATGCCGCCCTTGGCATGGCGCGCCACGATGGCGAGCGCCTCGTCGTCGTAATCGAAGCCCTCCTGCTCGCACACGTATGCCAGGCGATGCTCGATATCCTCGTTGCCGATGCGGTGGAAATCGAAGCGCTGGCAGCGCGAGAGGATGGTCTCCAGAATCTTTTGCGGGTCGGTAGTGCACAGCACAAAGATCACGTGCGCCGGCGGCTCCTCGAGCGTCTTGAGCAGCGCGTTGAACGCCGCCGTCGTGAGCATGTGGACCTCGTCGATGATATAGATCTTGTACTTGCCGCGCACCGGGGCAAAGTTGACGGAGTTGATGATCTCCTCGCGCACGTTGTCCACGCCGGTACGGCTTGCAGCATCGAGCTCGTAGACATCCGGGTGGTTGCCCTCGGCGATGAGCTCGCACTCCTCGCAAGTGCCGTCGGGCATGCAGCCGCTTGCACCCTCGGCGCGCGCCGCCTCGGCATTGCGGCACAGCAGCGCCTTGGCCAGAATGCGCGCCATGGTGGTCTTGCCCGTGCCGCGCGGTCCGCAGAACAGATAGGCGTGGGACAGGCGCCCCTCGGTGATGGCGTGCTCGAGCGTCGAGACGATATGCTGCTGGCCCACCACAGAGTCGAAGGTGAGCGGGCGATACTTTCGGTACAACGATTCCATGGGTGCTCCCCCGGGTATACTGAGTCTTGTTGCCGCGACGGCCAAGCGGTCGCACGGCATACTGCATTCATAATAACCCGTACGGCGAGCCCGCCGCGATAGGAGTCCAAAGAGCATGGCAGACGCAGAGAGCAACCTCGTTCCCTCCGAAGCAGCCGACCAGGTCGAGGTCGCGCTCGAGAAGCAGGCTGCAGCCGACGACGGCATCCTGTACCTCAACGAGTACCAGTACGAAAACGACCTGGTCACCGACTTCGCCCGTCTGGTCGCCTCGCCCAGGCGTCGCGGCTCGCTGTATGTCGCCGCGGCAATTGCCGCGCTCATCGGCATCGGCATGCTGGTGGCCGGCGGCAACTGGATCAAGTTTGGCGTCGTCCTGATCGTATTCGGCGCCTTTTTGGCCTGGTGGAGCAAAAACCTGCACCACACCCTCGCCCGCGACTTTATCGACGCCGTTGAGGCCGACGAGTCAATGGGTGGCCGCTATCGCCGCGTCGCCGCCAACGAGGACGGCCTGATGGTTTGGGGCAAGAGCGGTAAGTCACAGTTCTTCCCGTTTGACAAGCTCGACCACGTACTCGACGGCGAGCGCATCTTTGTTGCCATGTTAGCAGACCAGGGCGTGACGATCCCCAAGGACACCTTCGTCCGTGGCGATGCCGAGCAGTTCGGCCCCTTCCTCAAGGCCCGCCTCAACAAAAAACTCCGCATCGAGCCCAAGCGCAAGAAGATGAAGGCAGAAAAGGCCGCTGCCGAAGCCAAACAGGGCGACAAGCCCCAGGAGACCAAACGCAAGCAGAAGAAGAACAAGAAAAAGCGCTAAGGCCAAGCCAGGCAGGTAGCCTCGCATCCCGCTATCCTCCCCATGCACCCGAGCGTGCTACACTAGCAGCATCTATGCCACCGCGAACGGCTCGGCTCCGCGCCCGCCACTCGCAAACGAACTTTAAACGCACGAGGGTTGGCCATGCCGCTTTTCTCGCAACATACCGCCCGGTTCTCGCCGGACGTTCCTTTGGAGGGCACCAGCGCTCGCGAGCTGCTCAAGCGGTACCAGCCGCTCGAGACACTTGCGACCGGCGGTTTTGGCTCCATCGAGATCTGCCGCGACACGCATCTGCGCCGCCGCGTCGCCATTAAGCGCATCCCCCTTATCAACGGTGCCGGCATGC
>RPYR01000206.1 GCA_008671285.1 Collinsella aerofaciens
ATCTTGCCGAGGTTCTTGACCGGGTTCTCGCCGCCCAGCACGTTAGCGACCTGACCCACGGCCAGAATCTTGGGTTTGGGACCACCCTTGGCAAGAACCTCCTCGGTCGTGAGCTGGCCGGTCTTGGTGGGGTAGAGGTAGACGAGCTTGGCGCCGGTCTCGCGGCAGACCTGCTGCCACGGGATTAGGTTGGAGTGGTGCTCCATGATGGTGATGACGACCTCGTCACCGGGCTCGAGCACCGTGGGCGCAAAGCTCTTGGCGACCAGGTTGAGCGACTCGCTCGTGTTGCGGGTGAAGACGACCTCGTTGGCCTGGGAAGCGCCGATGAGGTCGGCAATCTGCTGGCGCACCTTCGCGATGGCCTCGGTGGCCTCGACGGACAGCGAGTACAGGCCGCGCAGGGGGTTGGCGTTCATGCGCTGGTAGAAGTCGCGCTCGGCGTCGAGCACGCAGGCGGGACGCTGCGCGGTGGCGGCGCTATCGAGGAAGGCGATCTCGGGGTGCTGCTGGAACAGCGGGAACTGGCCCTTGTAGGGGTTGGTCTCGATATCTACGGTAGGCCAGCCGCGCGAGGCCTCGTCACTGGCGTCGAGCTCCATAGGCTCCGGTGCGGTACAGGTATCGCATTTAACGTGCTCGGTGTCGATCATGCGAGCTCCTCTTCAAAGTTGTCGATCAGGTTGTTGCCCAAGCGGACGACGCCTGCGCGGGTGCGCTCGTCGGTGGCGGAAAGCGCGGCGTCCTCCAGCTTGGCGCGAATGAACAGGTCCTCGGCGGCGTTTTGGTCAAGGCCGCGGCAGGCGAGGTAGAACAGCTGCTCGTCGCGGACGTGGCCGATAGTAGCGCCGTGGTTGCCGGCAACGTCGTCCTCGTCGCAGAGGATGACGGGGACGGTCTTGTTGTCGACGCCCTTGTTGGCCAAAAGCACCGTCTCGCGCTCGGTGCCGGTTGCACCCTTGCAGCCGTGCACGAGGTCGATGGTGCCGCGGTAGACCTTCTTGGACGTGCCGGTCAGTACGCCGTTGGCGTCGATCTCGCACTCGGTCTTGCGACCGCGGTGGCGCAGCTCGTAGTTAAAGTCGCGCACCTGCTCGCGGGCGCCCAGGTAGTCAGTATCGATGGTGACCTTGGCGGTATCGCCCAGCAGGTCGCCGGCAAGGCCGGTGGCGCTGGCGCCGGCACCCAGGACGCTGTGCTGCACGTTGACGCGCGCGCCCTCGTCCAGGAACAGGCCGGTGTCGTCGAGCGCGATCCAGCTATCGTCGAGCGTCTGCGTGCAGGTCACGTTGACGGTGGCGTACTCGTGGGCGCACACGCGCAGCGCGGAACCCACGACGCCTTGGCCGGCAACGGGGGAGTCCAGGGCGATCTGCAGGTCGAGCGTTGCCTGCGGGCGGGCGACGACGTCGATGGCGGCGATGGTCGCGGCAGCATCGACACCGCTCACACGCACGGTAACCGTGGCGTGCTTGTATGCGGGCACATCGATGACGACGCGCTTGGTGGCGTGGTCGGCCAGGTAGGTGTAGGCAGCCTCGCCCATGCCAGTCTCGAAGGCCTCAGCGGGGGAGAGCTCCTCCTCCAGCTTAATGGCACCGGCCTGGTAGACGGAGGTGGCGGGCACGTCGAGCTCGGTCTCGGGCGTGATGCGGGCGCGGTCGGCGGCATCACCCGGGGCGGAGGCGCGGCGCTCGGGGAAGCGCTCGGCCATGGCGTCCATGGCGGCGTCGAACGCGTCTGCCACGCCAGTAAACTGCTCGTCCAAGCCCTCGACCTCAACGGCCTCGGTGGGAGCGGCGGCAAGCTCGTCAGAGAGCTCGAGCTTGGTCTGGTTCATCTTGAGCCAACCCCAAGTGGCAGCCGGCATCGCATTGACCTGCTCAAGGGTGGTAGCAGCGGTGTTGGTGGTCTGTTTCATTATCCGATCGCTCCTTCCATCTCGAGCTTGATCAGGTTGTTCATCTCGACGGCATACTCCAACGGCAGCTCCTTGGAGACCGGGTTGGCAAAGCCGTTGACGATCATGGTGCGGGCCTCTTCCTCCGAGATGCCGCGGCTCATCAGGTAGAACACCTTGTCGGCACCGATGCGGCCGATGGTGGCCTCGTGGCCGATGTCGACGTTCTTGGCGCGGATGTCCATGGCGGGGATGGTGTCGGAGCGGCTCTGGTCGTCGAGCATGAGCGACTGGCAGCTTACGGTTGCCTTGGAGCCCTCGGCCTTAGGCGTGGCTACGATAGAGCTGCGGAACGTCTGGATGCCGCCGCTCTTGGAGATGCCCTTGGTCTCGACCGTTGCCGAGGTCTCGGGCGCGTTGAGCACGACCTTGCAGCCGGTGTCGAGGTTCTGACCGGCGCCGGCAAAGGTGATGCCGGTAAAGCTCGACCGGGCGCGGCGGCCGTTGAGCACGCTCATGGGGTAGAGGTAGCCCACGTGGCTGCCGAAGGAGCCGCTGATCCACTCGATGTCGCCGTCCTCGTCCACGCGCGCACGCTTGGTGTTGAGGTTGTACATGTTCTTGGACCAGTTCTCGATGGTCGAGTAGCGCAGGTGTGCGCGTTTGCCCACAAAGAGCTCCACAGCGCCGGCGTGGAGGTTTGCCACGTTGTACTTGGGCGCGGAGCAACCCTCAATGAAGTGCAGGTCGGCAT
>RPYR01000249.1 GCA_008671285.1 Collinsella aerofaciens
AAAACTAGATAGCGGACTGCACTAAAGGCAAAATAATGGACCCCATGACTCAAAGACACGAGGTCCATATCCGTTTGCTTTATCTGAATACTTAGTAGCGCACGATAATGTAGTTGTTGTTCATGCCGGCGGCAACGGAGCTGATGATAACACCCGTGTTGTAGTCAGAAGCATGGATCATCTGACCACCACCGATGTAAATGCCGGTGTGGTACGAGTTGACCACAACGTCACCGGGCTGCGGATCGGACACACGCGTCCAGCCCATAAAGGTACCCGTGGTGCCCAGGCGGCAATAACGACCAGGGTGGCAATAGCTAACAACACCAGAGCAGTCGAAGCTGTTCGGGCCAATTCCGCCCCAGGAATAAGCGCAACCAAGCTTACTGTATGCACGCGAGACAACAGAACCGCCGTCGACGGACTGGCTCGGAGCAGAAGGCGTCGGAGCCGGAGCAGGCGTGGAGGGCTGCGGCGTCGGAGCAGGTGCCGGCGTAGGAGCCGGAGTGTTGCCGCCCTGGTTGTTGTTATTGCTGGTCTGGCCACCGTTGTTGGTGTTCTCGGTCGTACCGGCAGTCTAGTTGCTCACCGTGGCCTGCTCGGCGGTGCGGGCGTGGATGCCGGCCTGCAGCGCGGCGTTGGCCTCGGCCTCGGCGGCAAGCTCGGCCTGCAGCTGCGAATCCAGGGAGTTTACGACGTTTTGGGCTTCAGCCTGCTGGGCGTTAAGCTCGTCGACCTTCTTTTGCGTGGCTGCGACGTTCTTCTCCTGCTCGGCCTGCTTATCGGTGAGCTGCTGCTTAAGCTCCTTGACCTCTTGAATGGTCTGAGCTTGCTTATCGGAAACTTTGCCGTAGTAGAACAGACGGTTGAGCATATCGCTCAGGTCATCGACGCCCGTCAGAACCTGAAGTAGGCTCAGGCCACCGGTCTTGTACTCGCCTGCCACGTAGGTTGAGAGCTTAGCCTGACCATCGGCGATCTCCTGCTGCTTTTGCGTGATCTCGCCGGCAGTCTGATCGAGCGCCTGCGTCTGCGTGGCGAGCTCATCGTAAATCTGCTGAGTTTGGGTACCGATCTGCTCGAGCGTCGTACGAGCAGCGGCAAGGTCGGATGCGGTATCGGCGTAGGCAGGAGCCGCGAGGCCCAAGCCCAAAACACAAGCGAGTGTTGCCGTAGCAGCGCAGCGTGCCATGTTTTTGTGCGTGTTTGCTGTGCGCATGTAGCTTCCTTTCCAGTAACTAAGGGTAACGGCTAGTCCACCGTCACCAGGCTAAAGAGCTCCACATCGTCATCAGACGGCGTGAGCTTCTCGCGCGGGTTGAGAAACGCAAGCTCAAGGATACAACCGTAACCGATAAGCTTTGCGCCCATATCTCGCACCAGTTTACCTGTTGCCTCGACGGTTCCGCCCGTCGCGACCAAGTCGTCCAGAATCAACACGGTATCTTTAGAGCTGATAGCGTCGGCATGGATCTCAATGGAATCCGTTCCGTACTCGAGCTCGTAGCTCTGGCTTACGGTCTCGCGCGGCAGCTTGCCCGGTTTACGTGCGGGAACAAAGCCGGCGCCAAGGGCTACAGCCACCGGTACGCCAACCATAAAGCCGCGAGCCTCGGGACCCACGACCTTGGTGATTCCCATGCCGGCAAAGTGCTCGGCGAGGGCATCGGTCATGGCTTTGAGCGCCTCGGGATTGCCAAAGAGCGGCGTGATGTCTTTAAAGATGACTCCGGGCTCGGGATAGTCGGGGATGTCGACGATTTGAGATTCGAAGTCGTACATTACATGACCTTTCAATGGGTTGCCGGATAAGCGGCAGCTGTTACTTGCCCGCGGTGACGGTGCCGGATTGCGAAGGGGCGACGACCTTGAGCGGCTTTACGAGAGAATCCTCGTGCGAAGCCGGCGCGGCTGTCTCTTCGTTTTTGGCCTTGGTGGACTCGGAACGAGTGATTTCCTCATCGAGTGCATCGATGTCGGCGTCCTCGACCACGGCGTTGAGCGACTCGAAGACACGGTTCTTGAGCAGTGCGGTGTGGACGCCCTCCGTGAGGTCGTGCAGCTTCTTAAACGCGCGCTCGAGCTTGGCGTCGCGCTCGTCATCGGAGGTATCCATGCCGAGCATGCTCACGAGCACCTGCTCGAACATCGAGGACTCACGGTTGGCCGACGACACATACTGACGCAGGTTGCGCGGCTCGATGTGGAAACGCGACAGCTCCGAGCAGTAACGGATAATCGGGAAATCGCGACCATCGACAAGTTCGCGGTTCTGCGGGCTCTTGATGATGCGAATGAGATCGTTTTCGGCCAAAGAACGGATAAACGAGATATCGACGCCCAGCATGTCGGGAATGGTCTCGATGGGATGCAGCTTTTGCTTGGTCTCTTTGGGTTCCGTCTTGAGTGGAACATCGGACAGCAAGCCAACCTCGTAGGCGAGCGTGGACAAGTCGGTGGCATTTTCCAGACGCTGTTTGATGACGTTGAGCGGCATGTAGCGGGTCTTCTGCAGATGCAGGATGACCTCCAGACGATCAACGTCCTCCTTAGAATACTGACGGTAACCCTTGGGCGTACGATGAGGGGTAATGAGCCCCTCATCTTCTAAAAATCTAATTTTTGAGTTCGAAAGATCGGGGTATGCGCCTCGAAGTAGGTTGACGACTTGGCCGATACTCAGATAGTTGCGTTCGGCCATTACCTACTCACCGGTTTCGATGCGCTCCGGCGTGCTCTCGTGGTAGATGAGCGTAAACGTACCGATCTGAACGGAAGAACCGTCGTGCAGCGGGGCGGCATTGACGATGGCGCCGTCGACCCAGGTGCCGTTGAGCGAGCCGAGATCCTCGATACGAGCGCCCAGCCCCTCGCGAATAATGCGTGCATGGCTGCGCGATACCGTCATGTCGTTGAGGAAGACTCCATTTGCCGGATCGCGGCCAATCGTGGTGCAGTCATCCTCAAGCTCAAAGGCGGCACCGGTCTGCGGGCCCTTGACGATGGACAGAACGGGGGCGGTGATGCGCACGTTGGCCATAAGATCGGGAACGGTGACATCGCTCGAAGGAACGCGGAAAACGCAGGTAGCGTCCGCGGTCTTATCGTTCTGAGGCATATTGTTAACCATGTTGTCCATGACAACCCCTAACTTAACGCGGACATGCCGCAAAGAATGAACTGTACGTAATCATACCCCAATGAATCAGTCTTCGATTTCGGGGTTGAGAAAGTCGACGTCCTCGTCCTCTGGATGCGCGATGGCCTGTTTAATGGCCACTCCGCCCTTAACGGAGTAGATGACGGCGGTGAGCATGGAAAAGACCACGCCGCCGTAGACAAAGAAGATGCCGAGCGGTACCGAGCTCCCGTTAAGACCCGGAAACGCCGCAAACGTGGAGGGCAGCAGGTTCAAGCCATCGACGACGGGGATGCCCAACAACATGAATGAAAAGCCGGTCATGAGCAACGCTGTGGCGATTTTGCCGGGAAAGACAACGTCGATGGGGCGAGGGTGGTAATGGCGCACGATGAGCGAGCCGATACCCAGATAGATATCGCGACCGATGATGAGTACGCAGACCCAGATGGGCAACTCGCCGCGTACCACCAGACCCAGAACGCCCGTAAACAAGAGGGCGCGGTCGCAGATGGGGTCCATGACTTTGCCGAGCCACGAGACCGTCTTGGTCATGCGGGCGATCTGTCCATCCATCCAGTCGGTTGAGGCGGCGATGGCATAGATCACGATGGCGACGACGCGGTTGTTGTCCGTCACAAACAGGTACAAAAAGACGAGCGTGAGGACCAGGCGCGTAAAGGTAATGAAATTGGAGATCGTAAAGATCTTATTCGACGGGTAATCGGAAGTGCCGATAAGCTCCTTTTTGATCTTCTTTTTGATGCCCACAGGACTCCCCCGCTGGTAAACGACAAAACTTTCGATACTATACCCGTTCCGGCGATGTCTATCCAGCGTAAGCATAGAGAGTCCAGACATGTGGAGGACGTTGCTGGTCGGCACGTGGAGTCGCATTTGTGTACATCAGCCCCCAAAGATGCCAAAAAATAACGGCGCTGGTGAGGTGCTCTTCGCGTCAAGTCACTTTGCTTTCGAGCGCAAGGGACGCTCGAGCCAGGATGGAGAGGGCGAAAGCTACACCCTCACCGACCTCGACGGGGTCAATCGCATCGACTGCAAAAGCGGCTTCGGGTTCTACGCAGAGCCGAGGGCCGAGTCACAGTGGGCAGCAGCAAAGCGTGGTCCTGGACCTTCGCCAACGTTTCGCTGCGCAAGCTCTTTGAAGCATCGCTTGCGACGGGAAACCCGATAAGGTGGAGCTAGAGATGGCGGCGTTCACCTTTTGGTTCCACCTGCCAGCACCTCCTCTCTCGATGCCGCAAGGGTTTCTTCGCGGTGATAGACCGACACCGTTCATCGTTGTGTCGGGCTCGTTCGCAGAGTCGTGAACACGCTCCCCTCTTGTTCAGCGCATAATGGTGCACCGCATGCGGCTGTGCGGCCGCACGCTAAAGGAGAGGTGCCCGCATGGGCATCGAGAGAGAGGATGCAGCATGAACCTGAGGGAAAAGTACGGTGAGTGGGGCCTGATCCTGGGCGCGACCGAGGGCGTCGGCAAGGCGTTCTGCGAGAAGATTGCCGCCGGCGGCATGAATGTCGTCATGGTCGGCCGTCGCGAGGAGAAGCTGAACGTGCTCGCCGGCGAGATCCGTGAGACCTACGGCGTGGAGACCAAGGTCGTACGCGCCGACTTTAGCCAGCCCGGCGCTGCCGAGACCGTCTTCGCCGCGACCGAGGGCCTGGACATGGGCTTCATGAGCTATGTGGCCTGCCTGCACAGCTTCGGCAAGATCCAAGACACCCCCTGGGAGAAGCACGAGGCCATGATCAACGTCAACGTCGTGACCTTCCTCAAGTGCTTCCACCACTACATGCGGATCTTTGCCGCCCAGGACCGCGGCGCCGTGATCAACGTCTCGTCGATGACCGGCATCAGCTCCAGCCCCTGGAACGGCCAGTACGGCGCGGGCAAGGCCTTCATCCTCAAGATGACCGAGGCCGTGGCCTGCGAGTGCGAGGGCACCGGCGTCGACGTCGAGGTCATCACCCTCGGCACCACCCTAACCCCCAGCCTGCTGTCCAACCTCCCCGGCGGCCCGCAGGGCGAGGCCGTCATGAAGATCGCCCTCACCCCCGAGGAGTGCGTCGACGAGGCCTTTGAGAAGCTGGGTAAGGAGCTCTCCGTCATCGCCGGCCAGCGCAACAAGGACTCCGTCCACGACTGGAAGGCCAACCACACCGAGGACGAGTACATCCGTTACATGGGCTCGTTCTACCGGGACTAGCAACTGCGGAACACACGCGCGAGGGTGCATACGGGTTCGCAGGTAGAGATACGAGTGCGAGGGTTTCTTTGCGGGGGCGTGCGGATGCGGCGCCTGCGAGGGAACCCTCTTTTCATGGGTGGGCGCGACGGTATCTCTGCGCTCGCCGTCGAGGGCGACCTGCTCGGCTCCCTCGCGATCTCCCTGCACGGGACCCTGCGCTCCGGCATCCTCTGGACCGTGTCCCGCTCGTGCCCAGTGGGCCTGCCGATCCGGCCCTCAGGGTATCGGATTCCCGCATTCATCCGTACATGTTCGTATGAATGCGGGAGGTGTTCGAATGAGGTTGATATTCAAGGTGTAGACCTTTTTCTTGGTACTCCTCAAATGCGGCAGGGTATCTAGAGTTTGTAGACACTATAATAACCTTGGTCTCGAAAGAGGGCTCAGCCCCGGCTGGTAAACCTGACGTTTGGCGTGGTGTGCGTGACGCGCATAGTGGGCATGGCCGCGATAGAATTTTCCATGCGGAGGGGTTCGACCCCATAGCGCCCCGAGGGTTTCGGGGAGGGCGAACTGGCAGGCAGGGAACCGGGATACAGGCTGTCCAGAAGGAGGGGTGTAATGCCTCTCCTTCTATTTTGCAATATCAATCTTCTGGCTTGATAGGCTTTTCGTGCGTGTGATTGGGTTGCGGAAGGGATTGGCATGAGAGTTGCGAAAATTGCGGAAAGGGTCGGTTGCGATCCCGAGTCTGAATATGCGAAATTCGCCCGCACACGTGAAGGCGCGCGCTTTCACAACATGCCGTGGCCCGATTTCGTCAAAGACGAAAACTATCGCGCGTTTTGCAAGGCGCTGGCAGCTTATGCCAACTCAAAGGATGGTCCCCAAAGCAATGGCCGCCATGATTTGTTCCTGAACGTGCACGAGCTGTTCGAAAAGGGCAACGAGATTGGCGGCGCCCCGAAAAAGCGCCACTACAACCTGGACAAGTCGTTCATAGGCACCGACGAGGCAAATCTCATGCTGCTCAAAGCGGCGCATGAGGGAATGACCCAGCAAGCGATCGCCGCGTACCTGGGCTGCTCGCGCACGGCGGTGCAAAAGCGCCTGAGCGCCCTGGCGAACGGCGTGCGTTTTGGCGACTCCTACATCAAGGCCGCGCCGACAAGCCGCGGCGGCCTGAAGTCGACGGCTCACCCGATCTTTCTGCCCCTGCGATTGCATGAGGTGTACCTGATGCTGTCGGCATTGGGCGAGTTTCGGACGGGACGGTCAGGCGGGGACCCAGAGCGCGTCTTGGCCGATGATCTCGCTGGCAGAATCTATTCCCAGCTGAGCGACTACGCCAAGGGCGGGATCGACAGGGCATTGACTGAACGAGGGATTCGCCTCGCTGGGCTAAGGCCCGACTTCGACTCAAGCAAGGGCGTGGACAATTCGGATCGTATCGTTATGTATGAGAAGATGGGTCTCAACCTTAAAGTCGGGCTTGTGAATGGAGATGTGCTCGTCGGCTGCTTCGCGCACCACGCCGATCTTCAGAAATGCGTAAACGCCGCCGAAATAGGCAAAGATAACCGCTATTTCGTGTTGCGACTCTTGGATGGAACATACTGGGCGGTCGACCATTCTCAAGTAGTTAGCGTAGCAGCCGCACCCGGGAATTAAGTTGCGGCCAAGCCCCTCGCCCGCCCTCCCGGGCGGTGCCGCCGCGGCCGATCTCATGTTTGCCTACAGGCAAAACAACCGCCCTGGCGTTTTTCTGAACGCGACTTTCTCGTGTGCTCGTAAAAAATCGAATCGATAAAAACCAGCAACAACCCTTCTGAACGGGTATCCTTTCGCAGGATGCGCTCGAGCAGCGCTTTCTGCCTGCGCGATTTCGGGCATGGCGCCCTATTTATACGATTTCTTAAAATGAAAATCTCAGGTTTTCACGCCTTTTCGGCTTCAGGTCGTATGCTGCAATCAGCTCGAGCGACCGAAGCCCATCACGACACCGAAAGGCATGAACCATGAAGTACAACGAGAAGCGCAACAACGCCTCAGCCCGTCACCCCGAGATTGCACCCTCGACCATCAACTTCGCGTACGGTAGCAACCTTGACATTCATCAAGTTGAAACCCGCTGCCCCGGCGCGGTGCTGCTGGGCAAAGCGACCCTGAACGGCTATGAGCTGGCGTTCGACACCGCCGGATACCTCACCATCACCAAGCGCGAGGGGTCGCATGTGCAAGGCGCGCTGTGGGCGCTCGATAGCTCTCACGTGGCGTCTCTCGACTGCTACGAAGGCGTGGTATCTGGTTGCTACCGCAAGGAAACCGTGACCGTTGGGCGCGAAGGCGATGTGGTTCCCGCAACCCTTGAGGCGATGGTCTACATCTCTGAGCGCACCCCGCTGCGCAAGTACACCGAAAAGTACGATTACATCGACCGCGTGGTCGAAGCCGGCCACGTGATGCAGCTCGATGAGGCAACCTTGGCGCAGATGTCCGATATGCGCGCCGACAGCCTGGACCGCCTGCGCGCACAAGAAGAGTCGGCGGCATTTGGCGCAGCCAAGATCGACCTCCCCGCCGTGCGCGAATACTCCGACTTCGTGTGCGGTGAAGGTCACCAGATCGCCGATTGCACATGCGGTCACACCGGTTGCTACGCACGCCGTTTCCCCCGCGGCCTTCAGCAGCATGGACGCATCCTTCGCTCCAAGCGCTACCAGGTGATGGAAGCGAGTGAAGCCACCTTCTGCGGGTCGCACCGCATCTACTTGTCAATCAAGACCCCAGGCGAGTTCGGTTACAAGATCGACGTCCCCGAAGGGTTCCGCGCGGTGCGCAGCAGCGACCCTGTGCTGCAGGCGGACCTTAGCTACTCCCTTACGCTGGATGAGTTCGAAAAGCAGCGCAAGGCCCTGCTGCGCACCCTGCTCGACTGGTGTAACAGCCTGCCTGAGTTTGACGTGCACAACTTTATTCGTCCCTCTGGCCCGGCGTTCAGCGCGCGCGAACACGCCGCCGACACCCGCGTGCATGCGGAAACCCCGTACTTCGCATATGGCTTTGACATCAGCCATGACCGCATCGCTAAAAAATTCGAGAGCGGTCACTACGTCTATGCAACCAAGGCGAAGCTCTATGGCTACACGCTGGCGTGCGACGCGAAGGGCCGTCCCACCATCGTGCGCAAGGAAGGATCGTTTGTGGAAGGCGTGCTGTGGCATGGCCTCACGCGGGGCGAGGTCCAGGCGCTGGACAAAGCGAACGGCGTGCAGTACGGCACCTATGCAAAAGCCGGCGTCACGGTGGAGATTGAGGGCGAACCCACTGCGAGGGAAGAGAACGCATTCGTGTACATCTCCCAGCGAACGCCGCTTTCTGCAGTCACGAAAGACATCGAGGCGTTTGGCGCGATGCGCGACGAAGCCATCGCCCTGGAAATGGAGCGCACCACCGTGGCGCGCATCGACGCCATTCTGCGCGCAAGCGGCTGCCCCTGCGTGCAGCCCGAGGCCCCTGCGGCGGAAATCGCAGCCCTGGGCATCACGGAGCTCACGCCCGAGCAAACCATGAAGTGCATGCTGTTCGTGTGCCCGAAGTGCTTTAAGCCCTTGGGCGAATGCGAATGCGGCAAGCGCCCTGATTACCTGGTGGCGATCGACCACGATCTGCAGCCCCACGTGCGCATGCTGAACGATAAGGGTTATAAAACGCAGTTCTGCTGTGCCGGGCATGCAGACAGCGGTTGCCACGGTTACCTGAGCTTCGGACGCCGCTTCCGCGCACTGGAGGAGATATGCGGCGGTCAGCTGCCCAACGAGTCTCTTACGGAGGCGCCGCAACGCATTCGCAGCACGCGCCATGCAGCGCTGAACCTGCCCGGCGCCCCCGAAAGCTATGACGTGTACCTGGACATGAGGAACAACGTCATTCGCTTTGAGCCGCGCCGCGGTGTGAAGCGCGAGCAGTTCGTGCGGGACAGGCCCGCTGTGTTGAGCGCATTGCTCCAGTGGTGCGAGTCTCTCCCGCAGCGCGAATAGCCTGCAAACCGTCTGAACTGGTAAGAATCGCCAAGCGCGTGGGTCGGTGTTCGGATCCTGACCTGCGAATTCCGAGCCCCCTTCTAGTCCCAGGCTCCGATCCTCAAGCCCTCAGTCCTGGCTCTCCACGTGCCCTTGAGCGTACGCATTCGGTGGCGTCTATGAAGTTCCTTCAGCGCTTCGGGGGTGTTCTCAATGATGAGGTCGATGGCGGTGGCGAGCTCGCCCTCGTCGAGCCTACGCCGACGCACCCTCTTGAGGTCGCGCGAGAACGCCGGCACGAATATCGCCCTGAGCAGCACGCTCACGCCCCCGCTGCGTGGAGCAGCGAGGGCGCGTCGCCTTAGGTCTCGTAGTCCCCGGACGCCATCATGGCGTCCGTCTCCGCAATCCAGAGGGGATTTGAGGGGCAATATCCGGGTCGTGTGTGTGCAGCGGTCGAATCTTGCCGGACGTCCTGTATTCCCGGTTCCGATCCGGTTCTGGCGGCATCGTCTGCGAGCAGGGGCCGCACAGTCGTACCCCGTGCGACAAGGCGCCCGATCTGCAAGCCTCGTTGCGCAGTCTCGGGGGTTTGCCGTAGGCGCACGGCGCAAGCATAGAGAGTCCAGACATGTGGAGGGCGTTGTTGGGCGGCACGAGGACTCGCATTTGTGTACATCAGCCCCCTAAGATGCCAAAAAATGTTGGTTTTGGAGGGTGATGTACAAGTTTTGATGCGCGAATCGTATTGATTAAGCAAGTTGTTGCCCTAAGCAAGATCACGCCGTTGCTTAAAATAAAAAAGGTCAGGCACTAGGTGCCTGACCTGCAAACTTCTGGTCGGGACGACTGGATTCGAACCAGCGACCCCTTGACCCCCAGTGGGGTCAGAATGACCCTGACCTGTGCTTATTTTGTTAAAACACGCTCAAATAGCGCAAGTAGCGCATTTCCGCATAAGTAAATTTTACCAGCTCAGCGCGGTTTGTCCAGATAGCATATTATCGGCTTCGAGGAGCGCGGTGCAGTCGATGACTTAATCAACGGGGGTAGGAGCCCCGAATCGTCGTCTCTCCGGGTTCCCGCAGGTGGGCCCATCTGTTTCTAATCAACTGCGGATTTAGGAGCAGACATGCAGAACGAGAAATGCAGCAATAAAACCTTACGCATATGCGGACCCGGCGGCGTGAGGAAGAACAAGGGCAAATGGCAGGCCGTCGTGACGGTGGCCGACGAGATGACCGGGAAGAAGGTCCAGAGGACCAAGAACACCGGCGTGCCCTGCCTGAAGCAGAGCACGAGGGGAAAGGCGGCGGCAATGCGCTTCCTCTCGGAATTCAGGTCGGAGGTCGAGCTGGAACTCGCCGAGGCCGAGGAGGCGAGGGCCGCTGTCGGCGCCGGGCTTCCCGCCGAGAAGCGGGACGACTACGCCGCGCTGCCGCTCTCCGAGGCGCTCGAGAAGTTCATCGACTTCTGCCTGGAGATGAACAGGATCACCCCGACGACCCGCGACGACTACCACTACAGCGCCCTGCACATCGAGCGCGACGAGCTGGGTCTGGTCCCCGTGAACGAGGTGACGACCGACGACGTCAACGCGTGGTCGAGGCGCAGGATCGGCCTGGGCACGGCGCCCGACACGCTCAACAAGTCCTTCAAGCTCGGCAAGCGGCTCTACGCCGTCCTGCTGAAGAGGAGCAACGACACGATCGGGAGGAACCCGTTCGACGGCGCCCTCGCGCCCAGGGTCATCGCCAGGCCCAGGAACGCGCTGCGCTCCGACCTCGTGCCGAAGCTCAACTCGGTTACCTCGATGATGCCGGACTCGACCTTCAGGCGGGCGGTCGTGCTCGCGCTGCACACGGGGATGCGCATAGGCGAGGTCTGCGGCCTGCGGTGGTGCGACGTCGACTTCGAGTCGGGGCTCATCACGGTCAGGCACTCCGTGGCCTACGTCAAGGACAGGGGCTCCTTCATCAAGGACACCAAGAACCACGACCTGAGGACGATCCCCATCGACCCGGTGGGCCTGCTCCCCTTCCTGAAGGAGATCCACGAGATCGATACTCGGAGGCTCCGGGAAGCGTCGACCCTCGGCACGCGCGACCTCGCGGACAGATACGTCGTGTCGCGGCCGGACGGCTCCTTCGCCACCACCAGCTACATCCGCAGGGCGTTCAAGACGTTCTCGGAGACCAACGGCCTCATGGGCACCAACGACGAGCTGATCACATTCCACGGCCTGCGCCACACCTTCGCGACGCAGTGGATCCGCCACGGCGGCGACATCAAGGCGCTGCAGTCGATCCTCGGGCACAAGGACGCCATGGTCACGCTCAACGTCTACGCCGACATCGAGCCGATGTCCAAGATCCAGAACATGCTTCGCGTGTCGCCGAGCCTGTGGCGCGGCTACCTCGGCCTGAGGGTGGACCCCGGCCCCATGTTCCAGCAGAAGATCCGCGAGGCGATCGAGACGCTCGAGGCGTTCGGCTACGGCATCTCAGAGCCCGACGACCGCAACGTCCTCATCCGCGACGTTCAGACTATCAGCCGCCTCTACCCCACCGAGTACGCGGCAGTGCTGGGGGCCATCCCGACCGAGGCGACTGTGGTCGAGTAGAGGCTGATGTATGCGCTTTCCCAAATCCGTAGTGCAAGTACGGGAATGTGGAATCGCGTTGAGATAGATTCTACCCGGTCATCTCAGTGACGTAAATGCGGCACGGGTTTCCGCAGACGCGGATGCCCGTGCCTATCTTTTTTGATTGCCTAATGTGTTTGCTGGAATGCAGATGGGGTCCCGCGTCTCAGGCTGGGGATTTTCGGCCGTGGTAGTGTCGAGAAAGTTGGTGTTAACTACGGCGCAGTCGTTAATGCTGCTGCAGCGGCTATAGTTTATATGAAGGCGGTTTCTATCGAGTAATTAACACTTGGTTTGATTCGATTGTGAATGCGTAACTAGGACGGAAAGCAAAGGAAGTTCTATGGAAACAGAGGATGCTGTCTGCTTGATGACTTCGATTGCCCTGATTATCCTTTCAATCCAATACAGAAGAGGAAGATGGCTCTGCTCAATTGCTGGATATGATGTCACAAAAAGGGAGAGCGGGATTGATATACGCCCTTACGCAAAGTTGATTTCTTCTGTGACGCTATGGATGGGGCTGCTGTTTTTCTTGTTGGCGGTAGAGGGCTGGGTACGCGATTGGAATACCAGTGTTTTTGAAGTTTCGGTTCTACTTCTGTTCAGCTTGGCCTCTTTGTCGTTCGTGCGGCTAGTTAGGTTTGTGTTTATGAGGCGATAGCCAGTGGAAGCGCTTCGAGAGGCCCCGACGGCACCTCTCTCAAAAATGGGAGCATGGCCCGTGGGTGCCCTCGGGCGACCCTCCTGCCGTTCGGCCGGGCGGCGGCGTGTAGCCCTGTAGACGTGTAGCCGCGTGGCGATGTAGTGCGCTGCGGATGTAGCCCTGTGGCGGCGTATGCTGGAACATATTCCCAATCCGGGAATGGACATATATATAAGTGCAATCGTTTTGCCATAGACGGGAAACCCGTCGGCCGGGCGGGACCGGAGAGCCGGGCGGCGAATGCCAAAGGCCGGGTGCGGTCGATGCCCTGAATGAGGTCCCGACACATGGGAGGGGCAGATGAATCCATCTCTTCGGTCGCTCCCGAGGGCGTGGATTTCCCAGCCCTCGCCCCCGAGGTCATCCTGGAGACGATTCGCAAGTCTCCGAGCGGCAGGCCCCTGATGGAGCAGAGGGCCGCGTTGGCGGAGCTGCCGCACTTCGACGAATTGGGCGATGACGGAGTCCGCCAATTCGCCGCCCACGCCAGGACTTGATTTTATAGAATTCAGGGAGGGCTGCTGTCGCGTTCACCGTTTAAGAAGGTGCCGCTTTGAAATATCTCGTCGAGGATTGCGATGATCCGGCGGATCCCGTCCAGGACTACGCCGAAGCCAAGGAGATTATCCGCCGGGTACTCGGCTCCCACCCATCGGTGAGACGAGCCGGCATGTTCGGCTCGTTCGTCCGCGGCGAGCAGAAGGACTCATCCGACGTCGACCTGCTTCTCCAGGTCGACAGCAAGGACGCCTTCGAGATTATCGGCATCGGCCTCACCCTGGCCGAGGAGCTCGGGCGGGACGTGGACATGCTGACGACACTCCGTGGGGCCACGAGCAGTTTCATCGAGAACCTGAAAAGAGAGGGACGTCTCATCTACAGGAGGGATTAAGGAGAGGTGGGCCATGAGAACCCTTGAAGAGGCACGCGACACCCTTCAAATCTCGCAAGAGGATATCGATTTCCTCGTCGACGGCATCAGGCGAGCCGGTGAGCCAATCGCCATCATCGCCTACGGGTCGCGAGCCCGCGGCGAAGCCGGGAAGAATAGCGATTATGACATCCTCGGTCTTTCCGAGTTGACCGGAAGGGAACTCAAGGAGTTCTCGATTGTAGCCAATGTCCAACTGTTCAGATTCGGGAAGGACTTGGATTTCTTCATCGGCAACGTGGATGATTTCAGGGCTGCGGTTCAGCACGGCCGAAGTTTCGCCACCGAGGTCGCCAGGGACGGCGTGATTCTCTATGGAACGGTTGGAGGTGGCAAGAACGAGGATGAGAGGACACCGATGGAGTTCAGGCTTGCAGACGGAACCGCGATCACGGACGAGGACATCGAGCGCGAGTGCGCAGAGTATGAATCCGGCTCTTGGTCGGGAAACCTGACGAGCCTCCGCGTCGGCCGCCCCAGGCTTTCCGATGGGGAGGACGACGCCAACCTGTCCTTCAAGTGCCCGAAAACGGATGCCGACCTCATCGAGAGGGCGGCCGCAGCGTGCGGGATGCAGAAGTCTGAGTTCCTGCGCTCGGCCGCAATCGAGAAGGCCGAGAAAATCCTCAGGTCGGCATAGAACCCATTAGAACGACAAGGGGGCGGAGAAAATCTCCGCCCCCTTTACTTACTTCCTCCTGACGCCCACCAGGCCGCGGCTTCGGAGAATGCGGTATAGCGTTGATTTTGAAATGCCCATGGCAGAGCAGATATCTGGAATTGGCGTTTCCCGAGCGAGGTAGAGTTTCACGGCGGCGTCCGCTTTGACATCGGCGATACGCGGGCGGCCTCCGACGTTGCCGCCGTGGCTCCGCTTTATGGCGATGCCCTCCGCTTGACGCTGCTTGATCAAATCTCGTTCAAGTTCTGCGGTGCAAGCGTGAGTTCCCAAGACAAACCGACCGAATGCCGTGTCCAAGTCTACGGGCTGCTTCAGAGAGATTAGCTTGACCCCTAGGTTGCGGAACATCAGGTCATAGTTGAGCAGTTGTCTGGTCGACCTCGACAGCCGTTCCCAGCTTTCGACCACCACTTCATCACCGCGCTTCATTTTCTTGAACAAGTTTTTTGCTGTGCGCGGTCGCCCTCGCGAGCGGCGGTCTCCTTGTCTTTGTAGATGCGTTCGTAAGCAATGCCGGCGTTCACCAACGCTTCGATTTGGCGGTCAAGCTTCTGGTCTTTCGTACTTACACGGGCATAACCGTATCGTGTCATTTTTCAGCCTCCTGCCTTGTCTTTTGATTTTCTCATAGGAATGCAAGAGGAGGTTTTGGCACTCGATTTGCATGGCATCGATGACTTGATTTCCTAGTGTCTGGCGGCATACGTTTTGAGACCGGCAAGCTGATGCCGGCTCGAGGACAGCGGCCCGGTGCACCGGGCCGATCGATAGCGGTCTCAGGTGCACAGCGCAGTTTCTCAGGGCTCGCATATATAGGAAGACTTGATTGGCAATCGATTTTAATGAAGTCGGCAGCGCATGTCAGAGTTTTCAAAAAATTTAACATTCCACCCTTTATATCCGCACGCGCGTAATTCAAATAATAAGTACCTGATATCACTGACATGTGACACAATCTCAAGAGCACTGAACAGAATCATCAGTCCAATCATGGCATAACAGGCAGACGCACCTTCAAGAACTATTCAACAAAGAACAATCTCCGAGACGCCAATAAGAACTGTTATCAGGCGCTCTGCCTTTTTGCTCTCGCAGCTCGCATAAAAAGGCGGCAAAGCGCACAAGATCACATATAGCCCGGGTAG
>RPYR01000003.1 GCA_008671285.1 Collinsella aerofaciens
CGCCACCGAGATGAGCGGCGGCACGCTGGCCAAGATGACCCTTATGCACTGGTGCGAGACCGTGCTGTTTTTGATGTGGGTGGGCATGTTCTTTGTTTGGGACAACCCGGTGAGCTGGGTCGTAGCCCTGGTCGTGATGGCTGCGACGTATTTTGTCGAGGTGCTGATCGACAACACCTTCGCACGCAGCACCTGGCGCAGCTGCTTTAGGCTCGGATGGGGCGTGGCGCTGGTGTTTGGCCTGCTCAACCTTATGCCCATCCTCGTCGATGTTTTTATTTAGGAGGCGGCATCCATGGATCATAAAATGTCGCGCTCGCCGTGGGTTATTCATTACGACGGTTCGAGCTGCAACGGATGTGATATCGAGGTGCTGGCCTCGCTCACGCCGCTGTTCGATGCGGAGCGCTTTGGCGTGGTCAACACCGGCAACCCCAAGCATGCGGATATCTTTTTGGTGACGGGGTCGGTCAATGCCCAGAACCTGCCTGTCGTGCGCCAGATCTACAACCAGATGCTCGAGCCCAAGTGTGTGGTGGCATGCGGTATCTGCGCGTGCTCGGGCGGCGTGTTTCGCGATGCCTATAACGTGATCGGCGGCGTGGACCGCGCGATTCCCGTGGATGTGTACGCGCCCGGGTGCGCCGTTCGCCCCGAGACGGTGATCGATGCCATCGTGGAGGCGTGCGGCATCCTGGATCAGAAGGAGGCCGTGATGCGTGCTGGCGGCGATCCGCTTACCGTGGGCGGCGCCGCTACCTGGGATGGTGGCGTTGAGCTGGGCGAGGGCGGGTTTGTGGCTGCGGGGGCCGGGGCTGACGATGCGCCTGCTGGGACGTCCGCGGCCGGCGACGCGCCCGCCGCTGCAAAGGAGGGCGAGTAATGCAAAAGGCTATCTATACTACCGTCGGGATCGATGAGCTCCTGTCACATGTCCAGGCGCTCAAGGGCGTCGGCGCGCGCTTTGTGCAGATGCATGCCGAGCGCTGTGTGGACGACGGATCGTATCGCTTGGTCTATACGTTTATCGACGTTCGTGCTGCTCAGGAGCATATTGCGCAGGACGGCAGCTATGCGATCGAGAACCTGGTGGTTGAGGGCATCGACCAGTACCAGGAGATTCCGTCCATCAGCTCGTACTATCCGGCGGTATTCCCGTTTGAAAACGAAACGCACGACCTGTTTGGTCTTGCCATCACCGATATGCAGATTGACTTTAAGGGCTTTTTCTACCAGGTCTCGACTGCCGAACCCATGAGCGTTATCACGCCCGAGGTGAAGGCCGCGCGCGAGAAAGCCATGAAGGTGCGTGCCGCCGCCGAGGCCAAGGCGCGCAAGGCCGCTGCCGAGAAGGCCGCCGCGGCTGCGGCTGCTGCAGGGGAGAGCGCTGCGAGTGCCGGCGATGCCGCGGGGGCTGCCGTCGCTCAGCCCGCTGCGGCTGCCGGCTCCGATACTCAGCACGATGAGGCTGCTGCGAAAGCCGCGCTCAAGGCTGCCGAGATGGAGGCAAAGCTCGCTGCCATGGATCCCGAGAAAGCGGCCAAGGTCCGCGCGGCGCTTGCCGCCAAGGCCGCCCGCGACAAGCAGAAAAAGGAGGCGTAAGGCCCATGGCACATCGCTCCGTCATTCCGTTTGGCCCGCAGCACCCGGTGCTGCCCGAGCCGCTTCATCTGGACCTGGTGATCGAGGATGACCGCGTCATCGAGGCAATTCCTCAGATCGGCTTTGTGCACCGCGGGCTCGAGAAGCTCACCGAAAAGCGCGATATGCATCAGTTTGGCTACATTGCCGAGCGCATCTGCGGCATCTGCGCCGTGGGCCATAGCTGCGGCTATGCCAGCGCCTGCGAGCGCATGCTCGGCATCGAGGTGCCTGGCCGCGTGCAGTATATCCGCACCATTCTGCATGAGCTTTCGCGCATTCACTCGCATCTGCTGTGGCTGGGCCTGCTCGCCGACGCCTTTGGCTTCGAGGCGCTGTTCTATCGGTCATGGACCCTGCGCGAGCAGATACTCAAGATTTTTGAGAGCACTTGCGGCGGGCGCGTGATTCTGTCGATTAACGAGATCGGCGGCCTTAAGCACGATATCGAGGACTCCGAGCTGGCGGGCATTGTCCAGACGCTCGATGCCATGCGTCCTGACTACTAGGCCCTGGTGCATACGTTTTTGGACGACAACAGCTGCGGCGAGCGCCTGCATGGCGTGGGCGTGATTAGCAAGAAAGACGCGCTGGAGCTTTCGATGGTCGGTCCGTTTGGGCGCGCCTCGGGCGTGGATTACGACGTGCGCATGTTCGGTGACGGCGCCTATGCGGACTTGGCCGCGTTTGAGCCCATCGTTGCTACCGACGGCGACTGCTATGCCCGCTGCCAGGTTCGTTGCGCCGAGGTCACGCAGACCATGGACATCATCGAGGAGCTTGTGGGCAAGATCCCGCACGACGGCATCGGCGGGCGCACCAAGCTCACGCCGGCCGACGGCGCGCGTGGCGAGGTTGTGATTGAGCAGCCGCGTGGCGAGGCGTATTACTATGTTCTCGGCAACGGCACCAAGAACCTGGATCGCTTCCGCGTGCGCACGCCGACGTCGCAGAACCTGGCGGGTCTGACACATGCGCTGCAGGGCGTGCGCCTTGCCAACGTGCCCACGATTATCCTGCCCATCGACCCCTGTATTAGCTGCACGGAAAGGTAGGC
>RPYR01000033.1 GCA_008671285.1 Collinsella aerofaciens
CTTCTCAGATTCTGTGGTGCCCCCAGCGGGATTCGAACCCGCGATATCCACCTTGAAAGGGTGGCGTCCTTGGCCGCTAGACGATGGGGACAGCGGGAAAGAGTATAGCAGACTTTTTTAGCCGTTCACATATCGTTGGCAAACTGAAAAACCACCACAAAGGTGCCTGTCCCCTTTGTGGTGGTTGGGGCGTTAGGGGAGGAGCTTCATGGCGGCGTCGTGGGCGGCGTGCTCGTAGGTGTCGTCGAGGGTTTTGAGCGGCAGCAGGGCCGTGGCCTGCGCATCGCCGCGGCGCTCGAGGGCATGGGCGATCAGCCAGTCGGCGAGTTCGGGGTTTTTGGGCAGCGCCGGCCCGTGCAGGTACGTGCCGATGACGCCCTTGTAGATGAGGCCCTCAAGGCCATCATCGCCGTTGTTGCCGGTACCCGTGACGACGGACGTTCCGAGCGGCGTGGCCTTTGCATCGAGCAGGGTGCGGCCGCCGTGGTTCTCGAATCCCACAAAGGGCTCGGGTGCCAGGTCGGTCCTGACGGCGACGTTGCCGATCAGGCGATCGGAGCCACGTACGGTTTCGGCGGCAATGACGCCCAGGCCCTCGATGCGATCCTCACCCATATAGTACGAACGGCCGAGCAGCTGATAGCTGCCACAGATGGCAAGCAGCGAGCCGCCATCCTCAACATAGGCCGCGACCTTGTCTTTTTGGGCGAGCAGCTCGTGTGCCACGGCTAGCTGGTCGCGGTCGGAGCCACCGCCCATCATGACGATGTCGGCGTCGGTGAGATCGAGCGACTCGCCCATACGGACCTCGTCCACGCGCACGGGGATGCCACGCCAGGCGCAGCGGCGCTCGAGGGCAATGACGTTGCCGCCGTCGCCATAGAGGTTGAGGGCATCGGGGTACAGGTAGACGATGCGCAGCGGGCGCGATAGCTCGACTGGTGCGATGCCGACAGGAAGAGCGCTGCCGTCGGCACGGGCTACGGCGCGCCCGGCAACAGCGTCGGAAGTGGTGCCTTTCAGTCCGTCGAGCTCCTTGACCAGCGGCGGGAAGGCCGTGTAGTTGGCGACGGTGTAGAAGGTGTCATTGGCGGCCTCGTCTGCCACGGCGCCAATTGCCTGCGTGACGTCCGAGATAATCGCGGCATCGATGCCGGCGTACTTGAGGCGTACTTGCATGTCGTGTGCACGCGTGCCTCCGGCAAAGGCGACAAGACCCGGCGTGTCGGCGATGCGCTCAAAGTCGACGTCGTAGATCCACGATACATCGTGGCCGTCGGCATCGTTGTCGTTGAGGAAGAAAGCGCAGAGCCTGCCGCCTGCCGTCTTGATGGACTGGATTTGTCGATCGAAGCCTACGGGATTCTTAGCCAGGTTGGCCTCGACGGTGCGGCCGGCGATATCCCAGCGCCCCATACGACCACCGGCGGGCACATAGGCATCGAGCGTAGGCTGTAGAAGCGCCGTGTCCACGCCCAACTCGTGCGCGGCAAAGAAGGCGGCGGCAACGTTGTAGACCATATATAAGCCGTTGTAGCGCGTGGCGATGTGCGCGGCTAGCGCGCTGGAATCAGATCCAAACACAAGGTCAAAGCCGTAGCCGTCGCAGCCGAGCTCCACGCCCGTCACGCGGCGGACCAGTGCGGGGCGTGCCCAACCGCACGAGGGGCAATGGTAGGCGCCGAGTTGACCATACTGTACGTAGTCGTACTCCAACGGCGCGTTGCACTGCGAGCAAAAGCGCGAGTCGCTAATGCGGTCAGACTCGGTGTTGGTGGCGCCATCGATGCCAAAGGCAATACTCGCGTTGGGAACGCGCGCGGCAATCGAGGCGCACAGCGGGTCGTCGGCGTTGTAGATGAGTGTCGTTGCCGGCGAAAGCTCCAGCGCGTGGGCGATGACCTCCTGGGTGTGATCGATCTCGCCATAGCGATCTAGCTGGTCGCGGAACAGGTTGAGCAGCACAAAGTACGTCGGCTTGAGCTTGGGCAGAACGCGTACGGTGTAGAGCTCATCGCATTCAAAAACGCCCACGCGCTTGCCGCTGTCAGTGTGCTTAAGGCCACTGCGGGCCTCGAGCAGAGCACCCACCACACCGGGCTCCATATTGTTGCCGGCACGGTTGCACACCACGGTAGCGCCGCTGGCGGCAACGGCGTCGGCGATGAGGTTGGAGGTGGTGGTCTTGCCATTAGTACCGGTGATCACCACGCTGCGGTCGACAAGGCCGGCGAGGTCGCTCAGCAGCTCGGGGTCGATCTTCATGGCGATGCGGCCGGGGAGTACGCCGCCCTGGCGCTTAAGGACGGAGCGCAGCCCCCAGCGGGCGATATCGCTCGAGGTGCAGGCAAGAGATGAGCGGAGGTTCATGAAACCGTTCCTAACGTAAACGACATGGTCGGGTCGAGTGCGTCACTAAAAACCGTAGCGGCGCGCAAATTCCTGGGCAAGCTGCGGCACGTCTTCGCAGGCATTGGCCCAGGGGGCAAAGTCGGGGGTGTCCGAGATGATGCCGTCGGCTTCCCAAACCGCTTGGTGCGAGAGGTCCCAGGGATCGCGCGGCTCGGGCCGGCAGGGAAGGTACGGCGTCTGGTACATGGGGTTCAGCAAGAAGAACGCGCCGCCCTCGCAACGGTTGGCAAACTCACGCAGCGCGCGTGTCGCCGGGCGCATCTTGTTCGTTTTGAACAATAGGATTGTGCGGGCGAGCAGATACCAAGGAGAGTTCTCGAGCGCGTCAGCCCCGATCTCTTCCTCGAGTTGGTGGGCTAGGGCAAAAAAGCCGTCCTCGTCTTCCAGACGAGCGAGGGCGAGCAACACGGTGCCTGCGGCCCGGGTGGGATAGCCTTCTGCCTTAAGGACGCGGCGGGCGTAGGTGGCAGCAGCGCGGTAGCGGGCGCTCGCCATGCACAGCTGCGAGAGGGCCTGGTGCGTGTGGAGCCACCCGATAAGAGCCGGCTCGCTCACGGTAAGGGCTGCCGCGGGGACACCGTCGGCCAAAACATTATTGGCCCAGTAGTGCGGTGCTTCCATGGCGAACCCGGGCACGCTTTGCTGCAGGTAATCGGCCGTGGTCGCCTCGAGCTTCATCAGGTCGCCAAGGCAGGCGTCAACGGGCGTGTCCGCCAAAATGATGGCGAGCAGCTGGGCATCGAGGACATGTGCATCGATGCGGACGATCTTGAGCAGCTCATCACGCATATCGTCGAACAGGCGGTTGCGCGTCTGCTCAAACTCCTCGTCGCTGCCCATATCCTCGATGCGATGGAGCTCGTCGAGCAGGTGGCGGTGGACACCGGCATAGGACAGCAGTGCCTGGGCATGCTCGGTCTGCGCATACTTATGAGGGTTGACGCTCACGTCGTTATGGACAAGATCGCGTGCTGCATCGGTGAGTTCGGGGTGCGACGCAACGTAGGCGCGCTCCAGGTAGGCGGGGATGTAGACGCTCGGATCCATTAGAGGTCTCCTCCCTTAAACGGCAGGCCCTGTTCGGCCGCCCGCAGGATGCGCTCGTCGATCTGGGAACGCACAATGTCGTTGGTGGCGACCCAGGCGGCAAAACTGGCGTTGTCGGGGGCGCCCAGACCCTCCTGCAGTACCGGCGTCGCCTCGGACAGCGCAAGGACAAGCTCGTCGGTGGAGCCCACACCCACGTTGACACGGGCATAGACGCCATCGGGAAACTCGGTTTGGAAGTAGAGCGCCTCGGCTGCGTGTGGACACGAGCGCGCAAGGATGCGCAAGTAGTGCTCGGCGCCCTCGTAGTTCAGCTCGCGCCAGGCAGCGCTCATCAGCGCGATGAGCGTCCATGGGTCCAAGTCGCGCTCCGCGTCCTTGGGACGACGGCGCAGCGGCGTGTTGGCGAGATAGGAGACGGAGTGGGCAGAGCGAAAGCGCTTGAGCTCCTCAGCGGGGTATTCGAGCTTTGCCATGGCGAGCATCGCGGTGTGGCGGACGCCGGCCGGATCGTTGGGGGCAAAGTCGAGGCTGCGGTTTGCGGCTTCGAGCGACATGCGATAGCGGCCGCTAATGAGGGCGCGTGACGCAAGGGCGGCAAGCCAGCGCAGGCAGGGACGGCGCATAAGGTCGCCTGCGGCCTCGCGCTCGTAGGGGTCCTGCGCCGAGGCGATCTTGAGTGCCAGGTCGTGCTCGACTTCATCGCACTTGGATGCCAAATACTGTACGTACTCCTCGTTGGAGCTGGCGGTAAGGGCGGTCAGCATGCGCTGAGCGTCCCAGTTGGCCGGATCGAGCGCGGCTGCCTCGCGGAGCATGTTCTCGGCAGCTGCCTCTTCCTGCTCTGCCTGGGCATCGTCAGGGATAAAGGGAATGCGGTAGTCGACAGCCTCGACCACCTTGGCAATGAGGTGCCCGGCGCGGTCGCGGTCGTGCACGATGAGCGGCGCGGGGTTGCGGGTGAATTGTTCCA
>RPYR01000072.1 GCA_008671285.1 Collinsella aerofaciens
CTGCAAGGCCGCCGACGTCCTCAGCCGAGCCGCACTAATCGCCGGCCCTCTTCCGGAACCGCACCTCGCGGCCCGCGGGACTGAGCTATCCCTGCGCGGTCCGGGCACGAGGATGCCCCCGAGTCAGCTCCCCTATGCGCCATGCGGCCCCCAGGGCACGCGAGAGAGACACCCGGACACCGTAACGGTGGGCGCTGCCCACCGGTCAGCGGCCAGAGCATGGGGGGCACGCCCGGTCCCGTTCCGACCCCGGAAGCTAAGCCCCATCGCGCCGAGAGTACTGCGGGGTCAGCCCGTGGGAGGCCAGGGCGCCGCTGACCGGTGGACGGCACCGAGCCGTCATCGAACTGAGAAGGGGGAGGCCTCGCGGCCTCCCCCTTTTTACGTTATATACACGTTGTACTTTGAGACCTAGTTCCCCCGTATGCGCTCTTACTGTTTGGCTGTATTTTGAGTCCTTCTAGTGTATTTGAGCGATAATTACTCGCATTGGCGTTAGGGAGGGCTTGATGTTTACCGTATTTGTCTTGGGCAATATTGCTTCGGGTAAGTCGACTGCCTGCCGCTATTTCGAATCTCGTGGCGCTATGCTAATCGATCTGGATGAGCTTGCAAAATCGCTGTATGTTCCGGGCTCTGATATCGTCAATGCTCTCGCGGATGAATTCGGTTGGGACATTTTGGATGAGGATGGCGGCATTCGCCGCAACATCCTCGCTTCTCGAGCTTTTGCTTCTCCTGATTCGGTCGCACGGCTCAATGGCATTGTGCATCCCGTTCTGATTGAACAGCTTTCGCTTAGGATTCTCGATCCGGTTTGTTGTACGGTTTCATCTCCTCGTTATCGCTTTGCAGTGGTCGAGGTTTCTGCTCCGACTGGTTTTGAGGATGCATTTGGCTTGGCTGATGAAATTTTGGTCATCAGCGCCCCTTTGTCAGTTCGTCGCGAGCGCGCTATTCAACGTGGCATGGAGCCATCTGATTTCGATGCCCGTTCTGCTTGCCAGCCCGAAGAGTCTGCGCTGTGCAATCTCGCTACAACTGTGATTGACAATGCGGCAGACGATAACTCGCTCTTTGAACAACTGGACGCATGGCTTTCGCGCCATGGGTTCGGGGATGTAGTGGATAAGGAGGAGGCCGATGCCTAAGACACGTTTCCTTACGTGGTATCGCCTTATACCGCTGGCTGCCGTTTTTGCCTTCGGCCTCATCTCATTCGTTTACTCGTATGCTCCTGCCGCTTTCTTTAAGCCGCTGTATCCGATTGACTACGAGGCGTATGTAAAGCAATCCAGTATTTCGCATAATCTGGATCCGTATCTGGTGTGCGCTGTCATTAAGTCTGAATCGAATTGGGATCCCGAGGCCGAGTCGAATCAGGGTGCTCAGGGATTGATGCAGCTGATGCCCGAGACTGCCCAGGATATGATCGCCAAGGGCCTTGTCGACGGTGGCGAGTATTCGGCCGACAACCTTAACGATCCGGCTACGAATATCGAGTTTGGCTGTGCGTATCTCTCGTATCTTCTAGCGTATTTTAACGGGTCGACTGACAGTGCCATTGCCGCCTATAACGCCGGCATGGGCAATGTCGACGGATGGGCGCAGCAGAGTACGTCGCTTCATAATGCAATCACCTTTCCCGAGACGCAGGCGTATCTGATTCGTGTCAATAATGCCTGGGTTCGCTACAAGACCCTCTATCCCGATCGGTTCGTATAGGACTATGCCTGCCGCCTGCGTATACTGCAGATATATGAGTTAGGAGTATCCATGGCGGAATTTGAAGTAGAACGCGTTGGTGGTGAACTTAAGCGCTTTGGCGTTGAAGGCTCTGACGTGCCGTTTAAGGTCGTGTCTCCCTATGAGCCTGCCGGTTCCCAGCCTAAGGCCATTGAGTCGCTTGTACGGGGCGTGAGGGACGGAGACCGCTATCAGGTTTTGCTGGGTGTGACTGGTTCGGGTAAGACTTTTACGATGGCCAAAACCATTGAGGCCTTGGGTAAGCCGACCCTTGTCATGGCTCCGAATAAAACGCTCGCCGCTCAGCTTGCGAGCGAGCTCAAAGAGTTCTTTCCCAATAACGCTGTGGTCTACTTCGTCTCGTACTACGACTACTATCAGCCCGAGGCGTATGTGCCACAAAGCGATACATATATCGAGAAAGACTCCTCGATTAACGAAGAGGTCGAGATGCTGCGCCATCAGGCGACCGCGTCACTGCTCTCTCGACGCGATGTGATCGTCGTTGCATCGGTCTCGTGTATCTATGGCATTGGCTCTCCAGAGGACTATGCGGGCCTAGCTCCAAACGTCGACAAGAAGGTGCCGCTCGAGCGCGATGACTTTATCCATGCACTTATCGACATTCAATATGATCGTAATGACTATGACCTGGCACGCGGCACGTTCCGCGTGCGCGGCGATGTTGTCGACGTGTATCCGCCTTATGCCGAGCATCCATTGCGGTTTGAGTTTTTTGGCGACGAGGTCGAGTTGATTGCCGAGATCGATGAGGTCACCGGTGAGATGCTTCGTGAGTACGAGGCCATCCCCGTATGGCCGGCATCGCACTACGTGACCGAGAAGCCGAAGGTCAAGGCGGCTCTGAAATCGATCAGCGAAGAGTGCGAGAAGCGCGTGGCGGAGCTCAAGGCGACCGACAAGTTGCTCGAGGCGCAGCGTCTGCAGCAGCGCACCGATTATGATCTAGAGATGCTCGAGACGATGGGCTTTTGCAACGGCATCGAGAACTACTCGCGTCATCTGGACGGTCGCAAACCGGGTGAGCCGCCGTTTACCCTAATCGATTACTTTCCCAAGGATATGCTCTGCATCATCGATGAGAGCCATGTGACGGTGCCGCAGATTCGCGGCATGCACGAAGGTGACCGCTCGCGTAAGGTGACGCTGGTGGAACACGGTTTTCGCCTGCCCTCGGCGCTCGATAACCGCCCGCTTCGTTTCGATGAGTTTGAGGCAAGGATACCCCAGTTTATCTATGTTTCGGCCACGCCGGGCGATTACGAGCTGCGGGTTAGCCAGAACGACGTTGAGCAGATTATTCGTCCGACCGGTCTGCTCGATCCCAAGATCGATGTGCGTCCGGTTCGCGGTCAGATTGACGATCTTGAGGACGAGATTCGCGAGCGCGTTGCCCGCAAGGAGCGCGGGCTGGTGACCACGTTGACCAAGCGCATGGCCGAGGACCTGACCGACCATCTGCTTGATGCGGGCATTAAGGTCAATTACATGCATTCTGATACGGCGACAATGGACCGTGTCGAGATCCTGAGAACTCTGCGCGAGGGCAAGATCGATGTCCTCGTTGGCATCAACCTGCTTCGCGAGGGCTTGGATCTCCCCGAGGTCTCACTGGTGGCA
>RPYR01000099.1 GCA_008671285.1 Collinsella aerofaciens
CCCCAGTGTGGTGGTGCCACCGTGCGCCTACTGCACGGCCGCGAGATCGATATCGCGAGTATCGAAATAGAACCCCCCGCCGATTAGCCCGCTAGCCAGCTGGTGATGGGGTATAAAGGGGCCAAAGTACGGAGCGCTAAGTATGGCCGAGAAAACGATTGATATCGCATCGCCGATTCTGTCGCGCAACGAGCGCCTGGCAGATCAGCTGCGTCAGCGATTTAAAGAGACAAACACCTATGTGATCAACGTCTTGTCGAGCCCCGGTTCGGGCAAGACCACCACGATCCTGGGCACCAACGAGCGCCTGCGCGACAAGGCCGGCCTGCGCTGTGCCGTCATCGAGGGCGATATCGCCTCGGATGTCGACGCCATCACCATGAAGGAAGCCGGCATGCCCGCCATCCAGATCAACACGGGCGGCCTGTGCCACCTCGAGGGTAACATGATCATGGAGGCCGTTGACGCGTTCGACCAGGCGGTGGGCCTTCAGAACATCGACGTCATCTTTATCGAAAACGTGGGCAACCTGGTCTGCCCGGTCGACTTTGACCTGGGCGAGAACCTGTCCATCATGATCCTCTCGGTGCCCGAGGGCGACGACAAGCCCATCAAGTACCCGGGCATCTTCCAGCACGCCGGCGCACAGCTGCTCAACAAGGTCGACGTGGCCCCGGCTTTCGATTTTGACATGGATGGGTATACTAAGACACTCGATGACCTCAATCCGCAGGCGCCGCGGTTTGCCGTGAGCGCGCGCAAGGGCGAGGGCATGGATGCCTGGTGCGATTGGCTCATCGGGCAGATCGAGCAAGCAAGGGCGTAAATCGGTCGCCATACGGGCGGGCGTAGCCGCAGAGACACGAGATAGGAGCCTCTTTTGAAGCTCATCATCGCCGAGAAAAACGACGCCGCGCGTCAGATCGCCGAGCGTCTGTCCACGGGTAAGCCCAAAAAGGACAAGGTGTACAACACCGCCATCTACCGCTTTGAGTGGAAGGGCGAGGAGTGCGTGACGATCGGCCTTGCCGGTCACATCCTTGCGCCTGATTTTTGCGACAGCGTGCTGTTCGATAAAAAGCTGGGCTGGTATTCGGTCACCGAGGACGGCGAGATACTGCCGGCCGACATGCCCGATGGCCTGGCGCGTCCGCCCTATGACACCAAGCGTAAGCCGTTCCTTGCCGATGGCATCTCCATTAAGGGCTGGAAGCTCGAGAGTCTGCCTTACCTCACCTGGGCGCCCGTCATTAAGTTGCCGGCTGAGAAAGAGCTCATTCGCTCGCTTAAGAACCTCGCCAAAAAGTCCGACAGCGTCATCATTGCCACGGACTTCGATCGCGAGGGCGAGCTGATCGGTTCGGACGCCCTCAACAAGGTGCGCGAGGTGGCGCCCGACTTGCCGGTCGCCCGCGCCCAGTATTCTTCGTTTACCAAGGCCGAGATCACGCAGGCCTTCGATAACCTTGTCTCGCTCGACCAGAACCTGGCCGACGCCGGCGAGAGCCGTCAGCACATCGACCTCATTTGGGGTGCGGTGCTCACGCGCTACCTGACGCTCGCCAAGTTTGGCGGCTTTGGCAACGTGCGTTCCGCCGGCCGCGTGCAGACGCCGACGCTTGCCCTGGTGGTCGAGCGCGAGCGCGAGCGCATGGCGTTTGTGCCCGAGGACTATTGGCAGATCCGCGGCATGGGCGCCGCACAGGGTACTGCCGAGGACGACCGATTTAAGATTGCGCACAAGACGGCACGCTTTACCGACAAGGATGCTGCTGAGACGGCGTACGGCCATGTTGACGGCGTCGCGACGGCAACCGTCGCCGCGGTGACCAAGCGCTCGCGCAAGCAGCAGCCGCCCACGCCGTTTGCGACCACCTCGCTGCAGGCTGCCGCCGCAGCCGAGGGCATCTCGCCTGCGCGTACCATGCGTATCGCCGAGTCCCTCTACATGGCGGGCCTCATCAGCTACCCGCGTGTCGACAACACCGTGTATCCCGCGACGCTCGATTTGGGCGCCGTGGTGAGTGACCTGGCAAAGATCAACCCGGCGCTGGCGCCCGTGTGCAAAAAGGTACTCGCTGGTCCCATGAAGCCCACGCGCGGTAAAGTCGAGACCACCGACCACCCGCCTATCTACCCCACGGGCGAGGGCGATCCGTCCACGCTCGACGGCGGCCAGCGCAAGCTCTACGACCTCATCGCCCGTCGCTTCCTGGCGACGCTTATGGGTCCCGCGACCATCGAGAACACCAAGCTCGAGCTCGACGTGAACGGTGAGCCGTTCGTGGCTTCGGGCGATGTGCTCGTGACTCCGGGCTTCCGCGAGGCGTATCCGTATGGACTTAAGCGCGACGAGCAGATGCCGCCGCTGGAGCAGGGCGATACGGTCGACGTGTTCGACATTAAACTCGAGGCCAAGCAGACCGAGCCGCCCGCGCGCTACAGCCAGGGCAAGCTTGTGCAGGAGATGGAAAAGCGCGGCCTGGGCACCAAGTCCACGCGCGCGAGCATCATCGAGCGCCTATATGCCGTGCGCTATCTCAAAAACGATCCCGTGGAGCCGAGCCAGCTGGGCATTGCCATCATCGACGCGCTGACGCAGTTTGCCCCGCGCATCACGAGCCCCGATATGACCAGCGAGCTCGATGGCGATATGACCCGTGTGGAGCGCGGCGAGGATACCGAAGAGCATGTCGTGACGCACTCGCGCGCGCTGCTGGCTGGCGTGCTCGATGAGCTGCTCAAGCACACGCAGGAGCTGGGCGACGCCATCAGCGACGCCGTCACGGCCGATGCGCGCGTGGGCGCCTGCCCCAAGTGCGGCAAGGACCTGGTTATGAAGACGAGCGCCAAGACCCGTGGCAGCTTCATTGGCTGCATGGGCTGGCCCGACTGCGACGTGACCTATCCGGTGCCGAGCGGCGTCAAGGTGAGCCCGCTCGAGGGCGAGGCAGCCGTGTGCCCCGAGTGCGGCGCGCCGCGCATTAAGTGCCAGCCGTTCCGCCAGAAGGCCTTTGAGATTTGCGTGAACCCCACGTGCCCCACCAACTACGAGCCTGACCTTAAGGTGGGCGAGTGCAAGGTGTGCGCCGAGGCCGGACGCCATGGCGACCTGATCGCGCACAAGAGCGAGAAGAGCGGCAAGCGCTTTATCCGCTGCACCAACTACGATGACTGCGGCGTGAGCTATCCTCTGCCGGCGCGCGGTAAGCTCGAGGCGACGGGTGAGACCTGCCCCGAGTGCGGCGCCCCCATCGTGGTGGTCAACACGGCGCGCGGCCCGTGGCGCATCTGCGTGAACATGGACTGCCCGACCAAGGAGAAGAAGCCCACCCGCGGTCGCAAGACCACGACCAAGGCGAGCACGGCCAAGAAGACGACGGCGGCAAAGAAGACTGCTGCCAAGAAGACGACCGCCAAAAAGACGACGGCCAAGAAGTCGACTACCAAAAAGACCGCTGCCGACAAGTAGCCGCACGGTCGAAACATCACCTAAAACAAAAACGAGCGAGGACCTCAAAATCCTCGCTCGTTTTTTATCCGGCAGTTAGGGACGTTCCTTTTCTGCCGGCAGTTTAGGAACGTCCCTTACTGCCGGCTCGGGAACGACAGAGCGCTAGTTCACCTCGACAGGCTTGGCGCTGGGATAGCGCTCCTCAAAATCTAGGCGGTACTTATTGTCATTGGTGCCCGCCACGTTGTCGCGCGACAGCGGCGCCACGATCTCATTCTTGTGGTCCTCAGGCTTGGCGTATTTCAGGCTGATCTCCCAGGCATCACAGATTGCGTCAATGCGGTGATCCAGGTCGTCGTACAGGGCGATGATGTCCTTCCAGGAGTTGTAGTTCTTGGAGCTCGTCGGGACGTCCAGGTCCTCGACGATGTCGTAATACTGCTCGATGGTGTCCTCTGTGCGCTCGGCGACGTCGGCGAGATTTTGGCGGGTGGTTCGATCCTCTTCCAGATAGCTGCCGTTGAAGTTCTGCGCGCAGCCACGGACGTAGTTGTCGAGGTCTTCTAGCAAGTCGTAGTATTCGCTCAGTCGGCGGTAGAGGTTCTGCTCGGAGAGTGTTGCTTCGCCGCCATCCTCGTCGTCATCGTCATCATCGTCGTACAGGCTGTTGGGATCGCCGAGAGGCTTTAGGTCATCGTCGTCGACGTCATGGTGCAGCTTAGCTACCTCGGCAGACGTCTGCGTGGCGGCGTTGTCGAAAGGCTTGATCACAAAGAAAACGACCAGGGCGATGATGATCGCCACCAGCACAACGATAACGGCGATAAGCGGCCCGGTGCCGCTCTTTTTGGGAGCGGGGGTCTGTGGCGAAGCGGGCGCGTATGCGGGAGCCGGCTGCTGTTGGGGCGAGTCGCTCGCGACGGGTATGCGCTGCGTGGTCTCGACGGCCGCGGGGCCTGCGGCGGGGTCGGGGCGATAGGCGAGGGGGTCGTCCGCCTTGACTTGCGGCGTATCAAGGGAGCCGGTCTGCTCAAAAGCGGGCTGGCTATCGCTCGCGGTTGTTTGCTCAACAGGTGCACCGCACGAGGTGCAGAACTTGGCATTATCTGCAAGAAGCTTGCCGCACGAGGCGCAATACCGAGACATTGCCACTCCTTTCGCCACATTTCAATGCAATACGACGATTATACCCAGCGTCCAAAATTCCCCATCATAAGTTGCGGTGAAATAGGGACTGTTTGGCGGTCTCAGAGCTTCAATCAGTCCCTATTTCACCGCAACTTCGGGGATGCCTCGATGGCTAGGTTGTGGGGGTCATTGGGGACGTTCTTAAACGACTAGTCATTCAAGAACGTCCCCAATGACTAGGTGGGGTTTGGGACGCGCCTGCCCCTGGGGTATCATGGCTTGGTTGATATATCTGCATTTACGCGCCTTGTAGGAAGGGGCTGCGCCCATGGCTTTTGAGCCCGCTCAACATAGCTTTATCACGCTCGAGGGCGTCGATGGCGCCGGTAAATCTACGCAGGCGCGCCTGCTTGCCCGCGCGCTCGACCTTGCCGGCTACCAGGTTGTGAGCCTGCGCGAGCCGGGCGGTACCGCCATCAGCGAAAAGATCCGTGCTCTGCTGCTCGACCCCGCCAATACGGCGATGGGCGACACCTGCGAGCTGCTGCTCTACGAGGCCGCGCGCGCCCAGCTAGTGCACGAGGTTATCGCGCCCGCCCTTGCGGCCGGCAAGGTGGTCCTGTGCGACCGCTTCTACGATTCCACGACCTGCTACCAGGCGTTTGCCGACGGCCTCGACCGTCAGATGGTGCGCGATGCCAACAACCTGGCTGTCGCCGGTACGCATCCGGCGCTCACGCTCGTCTATCACATCACGCCCGAGCAGGCGGCGCTGCGCATGGCCGCCCGTGGTGCGGCCGACCGCATGGAGGCCAAGGGCATGGCCTTCCAGGAGCGCGTCTATCAGGGATTTTGTGCCATTGCTGCCGAGGAGCCAGACCGCGTAAAGCTCATCGACGCCACTGCGTCGATCGCAGACGTCTTCGCGCAGACGGTCGAGCTGGTTCGTGCGCACGGTCTCGACATCCCCCAGGATGCCGTCGCCGCCGCGCTTGCCCAGGAGGCTGAGTAACATGGCCCCCGCTCAGGCAAGCCTGCTCGCCAAGCTCGACACCCAGGAACGCGTGCGCGACTTCTTGACCAACGCCATCGCAAGCGGCCGCGCATCGCACGCCTACCTGTTTTTGGGCGCGCCCGGCGCCGGTAAGCTCGACGCCGCATGGGCGCTCGCCCAAGCATTCCTGTGCGAGCAGGACGGCTGTGGTTCGTGCGACAGCTGCGTGCGCGTCGCGCGCCATACGCACCCCGACGTGCACTATTACACCCCCGAAAGCGCTACGGGCTACCTCATCGCGCAGACCCGCGAGCTGCTCGACGACGTGCCCCTGGCGCCTATCCGCGCCAAGGCAAAGGTCTACATCATCGACCGTGCCGAGCAGCTGCGCGCCAACACCGCCAATGCGCTGCTCAAAACGCTCGAGGAACCGCCCGAGGGCGTCATGTTCATCCTGTTGGGCACCTCGGCAGATGTGATGCTGCCCACCATCGTGAGCCGCTGCCAGTGCGTGCCGTTTCGACTGGTGTCGCCCGCCGTGGCCGCGCAGGCCGTGAGCCGCGCCACCGGTCAGGATATTGCGCGTTGTCGCATGGCCGTCGCCGTGGCGGGGAGTCCCACGCGTGGCATCGAGTTCCTCAAGAGCGCCGAGCGCCAGGACGCCCGCCGTCAGATGGTTCGCGCCATCGACTCGCTCATCGCCGCCGACGAGGCCGACGTGCTCAGCCGCGCCAAGTCGCTCATCGTCGCCGTTAAGGCGCCGCTCGCCGAGGTCAAGTCCACGCAGGAAAAGGTGCTCGAGCAAAACGCCGACTACCTGTCGCGTGGAGCATTGAAGCAGCTTGAGGACCGCAACAAGCGCGAACTCAACGCGCGCGAGCGTTCGGGTATCATGGAAGCG
>RPYR01000069.1 GCA_008671285.1 Collinsella aerofaciens
CGATATGATCGCCGGCAATGCCGACGAGGAAGGCGTGATGATGGCGTTCATCACGCTCAACATGGTCGAGATCTTCCACTGCTTCAATATGCGCAGCCGTCGTGCGTCGCTGTTTAGCATGAAGAAGCAGAACAAGTGGCTTTGGGCTTCGGCTGCGCTGGCGCTGGTGCTGACGGTTATCGTGACCGTGCAGCCGACGCTTGCCGAGATGTTCTTTGGCCCCGTGACGCTTGAGCTCAAGGGCGTTGTCGCCGCCCTGGGCCTTGCCTTCCTGATCATTCCGCTGATGGAGATCTACAAGGCGATCATGCGCGCGGTCGAGAAGGAGTAACGTTCCTGTCCGGGCCCGACCGCCTGCGGGGTTTCCACGGGCACGTTCTCGCCGCTTTGCGGCTGCGGGATGTGCCCTTAGGAAACCCCTCCCGGCGGGCGGGCCCTGCGGTGTCCTTGCTGCTTTTCTCCCGCGCGGATGAAAAAGGGCTGAGGGAAAGTGTGTGAGTCGGTCGAGCGGTTGCTCGACCGACTCTTTTTTGTGGGTAAAATACCTGCTCAGTTGTGATTTTGGCTGCTGGGAGGCGCTTGTGGGCAAGGTGAAGGCTAAGGCGAAGAAAAAGACGACGGGGGCGCGGGCTAAGCGCGAGCGTCGTCGGAAGCTTGCGACCGAGGCTCCCGCGTCTGCCGAGGAGTTGCTGGCAAGCGTCCCGGGACTTGACGCGCTGCAGGATGTCCCGGCGTTTGATGACCTGCCGGTCGATGGGGCTCAGCAGGCGGCATTTGACGACTTTTGCGCACATGCTGAGGAGCCCGAGCAGATGCGGCTGGGTGCCGTGGTGCGCTTGGATCGCGGGTTTCCGCTGGTGGCAACTGCCGACGACACGTTTCGTGCCGAGCATGCCGTAGGGTTTGCCAAGTCGCGTGGCGAGGACGAGGTCTTGCTGCCCGCCGTGGGCGACCGCGTGGCGGTTCGCCGTGCTCCCGGGCACGACATGGGCGTGATCGAGTGCGTACTGCCGCGCCGTACGAGCTTTGAACGTTGGCGTGGCCGTGCCCGCGGTGAGCGCCAGGTGCTCTGCTCCAACGTTGACAGCGTGCTGATCGTGCAGGCGCTCGGCGCCGGCGAGGTGCTGCTCGATCGTGTGGCGCGCTCACTGGTGTTGGCGCTCGATTGCGATGCCGAGCCGGTGGTGGTGCTCACCAAGGCCGACCGCTGCGAGGCCGATGAGCTCGAGCGCGATCTGGACCGCGTGCGCCGTCTGGTGGGTCCGGGCGTACGCGTGATCGTGACGTCTTCTGCTGAGGGCCTCGGCCTGGACGAGGTGCGCGCCTGCGTGCCGGCTGGGAGCTGTGCCATGATCTTGGGCGAGTCGGGCGCCGGCAAGTCGACGCTGCTCAACGCGCTACTGGGCCACGATGCGCTGGCCACTGGCGGCGTGCGCGAGCGTGATGACCAGGGCCGCCACACTACGGTTGCGCGCGTGATGGTGGCACTGCCGGGCGACGCCGGCGTGATCGCCGATGCCCCGGGCCTGCGCAGCCTACCGCTCGTGGGTCACGAGCGGGGTCTGGCGCGCGCCTTCCCCGAGATTGTCGAGGCATCGCGCGCGTGCCGATTTGGCGATTGCACGCATACCCATGAGCCGGGTTGCGCCGTTCGCGAGGCCGAGGACGCCGGGCAGATCGACAGCCTGCGTCTGGAAACGTTCCAAAACCTGGCGTCATCCATGCGCGTGAGCGCCCAAATGCTCGATCCCGATGTCCATCTGTAATTGATTTTTCCTATGACAGCCGTCTCCCAACTGTTCGGGAGACGGCTTTTTTGCTGCGGAAAAGCCTTGAAGCATGCAGTTTGCTGACGTGCTGACCAAAACCTTGCCATGAGCTTGACGGGCTGGTCAGCTTTTGGTCGGCGATTGGTTTGACATCGAAAACCAAGATCGCGATTGCGCCGCTTTGCACTCTGACCGCCCAGACAATGGTGGTACGGGCATTCGCCCGGCACTGCCATGAGAGGAGCGGCCGTGAACAAGAGCAAGCGCATCGCCATCAGTCTGGTCGCGGGCGTGCTCGCTGCTCTGCTCTGCATGGTTTACGGCTCGTCGATCCGCTCGCAAGCCGAACAGGTCCAGGCTGAGACCTTGGCCAAGTACGGTGGCGATCGCGTCGAGGTATGCGTCGCGGCGCGCGATATCGATGTGGGCGAGACCCGCGATGAGACCAATGTCATAACCCAGGAATGGCTGACGAGCCTGCTGCCGCGTGACGCGGCGACCGAGCTGCGCCAGGTGCGCGGCGACGTGACGACTTCGCGTATTCCCAAAAACGCCGTGATCTGCAATGTCTACACCAAGGCCGAGAGCCACAAGCTCGAGGTGCCTAAGGGCAAGGTCGCCGTTTCGGTGGCGGTCGATGCCGAGCACTCGGTCGGCGGTGCCACGGGCGTGGGCAGCTATGTGGACGTGTACGTGCAAAAAGATGGCGTAACCGATCGACTGTGCGGCGCGCACGTGATCGATACCAGTGAAGATTCCGGTGCCACGCGCGAGGGCAAGATCGAATGGGTGACGCTGGCGGCTGACCCCGAAGACGTCAAGGAACTGCTGGGAGCCTCGGGCAAGGGAACGGTCAGCTTGACGATTCCCGCCACGGCGCGCGGCAAAAAGAGCGGAGGCGACGAGTGATGAAGGCGATCTGGCTTGCGTGCTGCGCGTGCGGCGATTACGGGCTGTTGCAGCGGGAAGTCGAGGGCCGTGATACGGGTGCACAGGTGCTTCGCGTGGGTGACCTGGACGGGCTGGTTTCCATGGCGCGGGCGTTTCCGTCGCGCCGCGGAGCTGCCATCATCGCGGCGTCTCTGTTTGATACCGAAGATGTGCGCAAGACTGTTGCGCGCCTGACGGCCGAAGGCCGCGTGAGTCGCGTGGTCGTGTTGATAGAAGCACTCGATCCGTCGGATATCGAGGGGCTGTTTCGCGCAGGGGCGACCGAGGTCATCGCTGCGCACAGTATATGCGGCAACGGGCGAGCGGGCGAGGGAGCGGTTGATTCCGATCGGCGCATGACGATTGAGCCCGATGCTTTTGTTGATAGGGAACCCGGGGCGCCTCGCGCTACAAGAGGCCCGCGTGTTGATGATTATGGAAAAGCGGAAGCCGAGCATGGTCGGCGCCCCCGGAACCCCCTTGTATGCGATGACGCTGGGGGGCCGGCGCAGCATGCTGGCGACTCCCCGGCTGTAGATATGGGATACGTGCACGGCGTGAATCTGGCGGATGAACTCGACGAAGTTGAGGGCTTTGCCGGGTGCGGCGAGTTGTCGCTGATGCAGCATGAGCAGATTGCGCAGAACGAGCCTGCCTCGCAGACCGAACAAGCTGACATGCCGGCTTGGACGCAGCGTGTAGTTGCGGCGGGGGAGACGGGGACGCTGTCACCGACGCCCGCCCCGCCGCCTCCGATGCCGCCGGCAGACGCTGCCGCTTCGCCGCATCGAGCTCCGGTCGTCTGCGTCATTTCGGGCTCGGGCGGTTGCGGCAAGTCGACGATCGTTGCCACCATGGCACACGCATCGTCGCTGTTGGGCTTGCGTGCCGCCGTGCTCGACCTGGACCTGATGTTTGGAAACCTTTACGACTTGTTAGGCGTCGATGCTCCGCGCGATATGGCGGCACTTATCGAGCCGTCGGCGGCGGGCACGCTCACCGAGCCGGATATCGTAGCCGCATCGATGCGCGTCGCCCCGGGCGTTACGCTCTGGGGTCCCGTCGCGGCGCCCGAGCAAGCCGAGCTCATGGCACGTCCGGTGGAGCTACTGCTTGATGTCCTGCGTCGCGAATCCGACGTGGTCTTTATCGATACCTCGGTCTTTTGGGGCGACGCCGTGGCGGCTGCGGTGGCGGCGAGCGACCGTTGCCTGATCGTTGGCGATGCTGCGGTGTCGTCCGCGACATCGGCGTCGCGCGTCATTGAACTGGCAAGTCGAGTAGGTGTGCCGCGCACGCGCATGAGCGCCGTGTTCAACCGGTTCGGTGCGCGCGGGGCAGACGAGGACGTCGCCATGCGCTTTGAGATTGCCTGTGCGTTGAGCTCCAAGATTCGTATCGCCGATGGCGGGCAGGATCTCGCCGCGCTCATGGCGTTTGGGCGCGCTGATGAGGCAGTGGGGCAGACCAGCGCTTTTGCGACCAGCGTGCGCGAGGCCACGCGCGAGATGCTCGTGGAACTGGGGTGCGCCGTCGGTCCTTGGAGCGATATGGTCGCCGACCGTGCAATGCGAACCGAACGCCCGCGTATTCGCCTTCCCTGGTCGCGCGAGGGTGATCAGCGATGAGCCTGCAAACGAGGATTACGGCTGCCGGCGCTGCAGCGGCGGCAGCGCCTGTAGATGCGGGGCGTCGCCGCGCGGTGAAACGACGCACCAAGCGCGCCGTGATGGACCGCATGGGTTACGACGAAGTGGCGCGTATCAGCGCCTATATCGACCCGGCACTTGCCCGCTCGGAATTGCGTCCTGCGGTGGAGGCGGCGCTCAATGTTGAGGAGCCGACCGATCTCGCGACGCCCGAGCGCGAGACCATCATCGACGAGATTTTGGATGACGTGGTGGGCTTGGGGCCGTTGCAGCCGCTCATCGAGGACGATACCGTTACCGAGATCATGATCAACGGCTGCCGCTCGGCCTTCTTTGAACGCGGCGGCGTCTTGTACCCCATCGAGCATGCGTTTGAGGACGATGAGCAAATCCGCGTGCTCATCGACCGCATCATCTCGCCACTTGGCCGCCGTATCGACGAGCGCAGCCCCATCGTCAACGCCCGCCTCAAAACGGGCTATCGCGTCAACGCGGTGATTCCGCCTGTGGCGATTGACGGACCGATTCTCACCATCCGAAAGTTCTCGGACCGCATCTGCTCGCTGGACGAGCTTGTGGGGCTGGGGTCGCTGCCGCTTTGGTATGCGCAGCTGCTGTCGTGCGCGGTGTCGCTGCGACAGGATCTGGCGGTTGCGGGAGGCACGGGATCTGGTAAGACCACCCTGCTCAACGCATTGTCATGCGAGATTTCCACCGGCGAGCGCATCGTGACGATCGAGGACTCTGCCGAGCTCAAGTTTGCGCATCACCCGCATGTGGTTCGCCTGGAGGCGCGCGAGGCTTCAATTGAGGGCGAGGGCGCGGTGACGATCCGCGACCTGGTGACCAATGCCCTGCGCATGCGCCCCGACCGCATCGTGGTGGGCGAGGTGCGCGGTGCGGAGTGCTGCGACATGTTGCAGGCCATGAACACGGGCCACGACGGGTCGCTCACCACACTTCATGCGGGCTCAGAACAGGAGACAGTGGTGCGTCTGACGTTGCGTGCACGTTATGGCATCGATCTGCCTAGCGAGCTAATCGAGGA
>RPYR01000171.1 GCA_008671285.1 Collinsella aerofaciens
ATGCCCGGTAAGGCTGCCAACGCCGGCGGCGTGCTCGTGTCCGGCCTGGAGATGAGCCAGAACGCCGAGCACCTGTCCTGGACCTTCGAGGAGGTCGACGGCAAGCTCGAGCAGCTCATGCGCGGCATGTTCCACAACGTGGACGACACCGCCAAGGAGTACGGCCAGGAGGGCAACTTTGTCATGGGCGCCAACATCGCCGGCTTCCTGAAGGTCGCCGACGCTATGCTCGCCCAGGGCGTCTGCTAAATCTTCGCTCGACATAGCATGTGATGAGGCTCCCAGCTATCCGGCTGGGAGCCTTTTCTATCCCGGATGACTCCTCATAACTTGCGGTGAAATACGGACTGTTTAGCGTCCCAGAACGGCTAATCAGTCCGTATTTCACCGCAAGTTATGGATGGGTGGGTGGATTTTGTCCTAAAACGGTGTGCGGCCCCTCGTTTGGTACACTTAAAAGTACTGGACAAGTGAAGAGATGGGGGAGAACGTGCTCAAGTTCGGTACCTACGTCCGTGTTGGAAACGCGGCCGAAGCCTATGAGCTCTTACAGAAGAACCGCAACAACAAGATTGTGGGCGGCGGCATCTGGATGCGCCTGGGTTCGCGTCGCGTGGCGACGGCGATTGACCTTTCGGCCTGCGGACTCGATCAGATCGAGGAGACCGAGACCGAATTTCGCATCGGCGCCATGTGCACCCTGCGTCAGCTCGAGCGTCATGCCGGGCTCAACGCGCTTGTCAACAATGTCTTTGAGTTCGCTGTCCACGACATCGTGGGCGTGCAGCTGCGCAATACCGCCACGGTGGGCGGCAGCATCTACGGCCGCTTTGGCTTCTCGGACGTTCTCTCCGCCTTTCTCGCGCTCGATTCCTATGTTGAGTTGACGGGCGCCGGCCGCGTGCCGCTCGCCGAGTTCGCGGACATGGGCTATGTGCGCGACGTGATCGAGCACGTGGTGGTCGTCAAGCACGATTACCGTGCCAGCTATGAGGCCGTGCGCAAGGCCGCGACCGACTTCCCCTCGCTGAACGTTACCGCCGCCTGGTGGGACGGCTCCTGGCATGTCACCGTGGGTGCCCGTCCGCTGCGTGCGACCCTGCTGCAGGGCGAGGCATGCGGTCTGGTGAACGAGCAACCTTCCGAGGACGAGCTTCGCGCCCTGGCCGCATCCGTGCGCGCGCTGAGCTACGGCACCAACCTGTGGGGCTCGGCAGACTACCGCCGCTGCATCTCGGCCCCGTTGGCGATTCAGGCCGTGCGCCGCGCCGCCGGCATCGAGCTTTCGGCCGCGCTTGCCCGCGAGCTCGAGGGCGTGCAGATTCCTAAGTTCGCCACGGACGAGTATTCCTGCCGCCGCGTGCCCGGCGTCGATTCTAGCGAGGTGCGCTAATGGCTGCCAAACTCATCGATCTTTCCTTTACGCTCAACGGCCGTAAGGTCAAGGTCCAGATTGCCCCCGACACCATGCTCTTTGCACTTTTGCGCGAGCAGGGTTGCGCGTCGGTGCGCTGTGCCTGCGAAACCACCAACTGCGGCCTGTGCACGGTGTGGCTCGACGGCGACCCGGTGCTGAGTTGCTCGGTTCCCGCCGCTCGCGTCGAGGGCCACACCATCACCACGCTCGAGGGCCTCAAAGCCGAGTCCGAGGCGCTTGCCCGCGCGATGGCTGCCGAAGGCGCCGAGCAGTGCGGTTTTTGCGCCCCCGGCCTTATCATGAACGTGCTGGCGCTTGCCCGCGCCGCCAAGGAGGATCCGAGCCTCGTCGCTACGCGCGAGGAGCTCTCGCGCCAGCTGGCCGGCAACCTCAGCCGTGGCAGCGGCTACGAGAGCCAGCTGCGCGCTATCGTGCGCTTCCTTAACGAGTCCGGCGTGCAGGTGGGCTTTGAGATGCCCGAGCTGCCGGTCAACGACACCAGCTGCGACGGCGTCTCGTACAAGCAGATCACTCACAAGCAGCCCAAGAAGGACTCGAAGGCGCTGCTCGAGGGTCGTCCCGTCTACACGGGCGACATGGTGCCCGCCGGCGCGCTCATCGTTAAGCTCAAGCGCAGACCGTATGCGCGCGCCAAGATTCGCTCCATCGATACGTCGCGCGCCCTGCAGGTGCCCGGCGTGGTGGGCGTCTATACCTACGAGGACGTGCCCAAGCGCCGCTTTACCATCGCCGGCCAGAGCTATCCGCAGCCGAGTCCTTACGACCGCCTGATCCTCGAGAACCTCGTACGCTACCAAAACGAGGAGGTGGCGATCGTCGCCGCCGAGACCGAGGAGGCCGCCGACAAGGCGCTCAAGCTCATTAAGGTCGACTACGAGGTGCTCGAGCCCCTGCTCGACTTTACCCAGGCACTCGATAACGACATCGTAGTCCACCCCGAGGGCGACGTGACCTTTATGTTCCCGCAGGGCGGCGACGTCCCGCGCAACTTGGTATGCAGCGGTACCAGCGACTTTGGCGACTTGGACGAGGCCTTTGCCCAGAGCGACATCGTCTTCACCCGTACCTACACCCGCCAGGCCACGCAGACCGCGCCCATGGAGACCTTCAGAGCCTTCGCGACGACCGACGCGTTTGGCCGTATCTCGGTGACCACCTCCACGCAGGTGCCCTTCCACGTGCGCCGCATGGTCGCGCAGTCGCTCGACATTCCGCAGTCGCAGGTGCAAGTCATTAAGCCGAGCATGGGCGGCGGCTTTGGCTCCAAGCAGACGGTCTGCTGCGAGATCTTCGTGGCATTCTTTACCCAGCAGACCGGCCGTCCGAGCTACTGCTGCTACAC
>RPYR01000117.1 GCA_008671285.1 Collinsella aerofaciens
CGACTCAGAAGCAGCGAGAGGATACGCAGCTCGTTTTTGGTGAGCTCGGTGCTAGTGCCGGTTTGCGTGTTGGTGACCATTGAGCGGGCGAGGTCGAGCTCCAGCCCCTTGTGGACAAGTGTGCTGCGCTCGCCTGACGCCGCGGTGCGACGCAGCAGTGCGTTGATGCGCGCCACAAGCACACGGGCGCTGTAGGGCTTGGGAACAAAGTCGTCCGCGCCGAGCGTCATGGCCATGACCTCGTCGATCTCGGTCGTGCGCGACGTGAGGACGATGATGGGAACCTCGGATTCGCGGCGAACCTCGTGGCAGATATGCTGGCCGTCCTTGACGGGAAGCGTGAGGTCGAGCAACACCAGGTCGGGCGCGGCGGCGAGAATATCGCGCGAGACATGCTCAAACGATTCGCAGGCCTCGATTTCAAACCCGGCGCGGGCAAGGATGTCGACAAGCTCACGACGAATGGGCTCGTCGTCCTCAACGACATAAATCAGCGCCATGTGTCCTCCCATTTCGCGTAACTTGCACCTTTCACACCATTATGCCCACGGCGTCGCAGCGATGCGACCCCGTGGGCACCTAATATGACAAAAGTGTTCGGTAGCCTTGAGAGAAAATAGGGGCCGACCGGTCCTAAACCGATCGGCCCCATCACTTCGACCTCGAGTCTCTACTCGAGCGTACGCATGTACGCAGAGATGGCATCCAGGCCCTTCTGCAGGTCGTCGGTGTTATCGGAGTATGCATAGCCGATGCGCATGCTCTTGGGCTCCTCGAAGCAATCGCCCGGGGTGACGAGCGCGCCGGACTTCTTAATCATGTCGATGCAGAACGTCCTGGAGTCGATGTCGTAGTCGTAATACACGAGCGCGGTGGTACCCGCCTCGGGCTTGACGAACGACAGGTGCGGCTCGCTCTCGACCCATTTCTCCAGAACAGCAAGGTTCTGACGGACGATGCGACGGCTGCGCTCAAGGATCACGGAAGCGTTGCCCAGAATCAGCTCCGCCACCGACTCGCTGAATATGCCGGCGGAAATCAGGTTGTAGTCGCGATGCGAGAGCAGCGCGCGTCGGAGCTCCGGGCTCTTGGTGACCGCCCAGCCCAGACGCAGACCGGCGAACGACCAGACCTTGGACATGGATGCGGTGACGATGGCCTTGTCGTACAGGTCAATCACGGACTCGGAGTACTCATCCGTCTGAGTAAGCAGACGGTAGACTTCGTCGCAGAGCAGCCACGCGTCGTGTTTGCGCGCGACCTCGACAATCGCCTTGAGCGTATCGGTGTCGAGCAGAGCGCCCGTGGGGTTGTCCGGGTTATTGATGCAGATGAGCTTGGTATCGTCGGTCACCAGGGCATCGAGCGCGTCGACGTCGACGTGGTAGCCGTTCTGGCGATCGAGCTGAAGGATATCGACCTTCGCACCGCACATCTCGGGAATCGAGTAAAGCTGCTGGTAGGTGGGCTTGACGGAGACTACGTGATCGCCCGGTTCGACGAGCGTGGAAATAACCAGGGAGTTGGCACCGGTCGCGCCGTGTGTGGGCACGATATGCCCGGGCTCGACCGTCTTATAGAGACGCGCGACCCCCTCGAGGAAGCCGGGCTGCCCCTCGATGTCTCCGTAGGTAAATCGGCGCGAGCACAGGCTGTCGAGCCACGCCTTCTTGTCGGTGTTCGTAAGCTCGAACAGCTGGTCGAGCGTGAGGGAGTAGACGCACGTCTCCGCAACGTTGTGGGTGCACTTGGTCTCCCACTCGTTCATCCACTGCTCGACGGCGAAATCCTTGATCTGCATTGTCGTTTCCTTTCCTTGGCTTTCTTACAGTTCCACCACGGTGCCCAGCCCCGCCTCGACGGCGCGGTCGTAGGCGATTTTCGATGCCGAAAGGTCCTGAACGGCGATGCCCGACGTATCGAACACCGTCACCTGCTCGTCATCCGAACGCCCCGTAGCCGTGCCGGCGATGACTTCGCCGAGCTCCGCTTTGATGTCCTCTGGCGTGATGGCACCCTCGGCAACCGGAATCTCCAGCTCGCCGGACGCGACCGATTGCTCGCGGTCGTCGACGTAAACAGCGGCACGGGCGACAAGCGCCGAGGCGAGCTCCTGCTTGCCGGGCATGTCGGCACCGACGCAGGAAACATGCGTACCGGGGCGCACCCATGCATCGGGGATGATGGGCTTGGTGGCCGGCGTGATCGTCACGATGATGTCGGCCTCTGCCGCGGCACCTTGGCCGTCGGCCGTCGCCTCGATGGAATAGGTGGGTGCCTCGCGAGCATGCTCGCAGGCGCCCAAGATATGGGCGACCTCGTCTCGCATGCGCTCGACGCGGGCCTCGGGCGCGGCATCGGAAACCGGCTCCCACACCTTGACCTCGCTCACCTTGGGACAGGCAGCGAGCACGCCCGCCACCATATAGGTGCTCATATGGCCGGCACCCGCAACAAGCAGTTTGGACGCATCCGCCCGAGCCAGCCACTTGGCACCGAGCGCAGCGGCGGCACCGGTGCGAAGTCCAGTGACGGCAGAGGCATTGAGCAGCGCCAGCGGCTCGCCCGTCGCGTTGTCGCACAGCAGCGTGGTGCCAAAGATCTCGGGCAGCCCCTTTTTGGGATTCTGAGAGAACCAAGCCGTAAGCTTGAGACCGAAGAGGCCGCTTCCCGCCAACTCGCCCGAGCGGATATCCATATCGGCCACACCGGGCTCGAACTGCTCATATACCATCGGCCACGCAACACCCTTGCCCGTTGCCTTCTGGCGATATGCCTCCTCCACGGCAACGATTGCATCCTCGATCGTCAGTACCTTGGAAACTTCCTCGGCCGAAAGCACCACCATCTGCCCCATCATCGCTCCTCTCAGCGAAAGCTTTACGTTGCTTCACTGTACGGTTTAGTAACGATGCCGCCAAGGATCATTTCTTGTTGGAATCTACAACGATTCTCGATCTGATTTTTCGTTCTATCAGCATGTATTTGAATTATTTCTCGCATCAACGATATACGGATGTGCGATTATCCTATTTATACCTGTATTTATTGTATTGATTTACAAGGTGATACTGATGCTATACACCGTCTCGGACTTCTCACGGGAATATGAGGGGTCGGTCCGTCTAATCGCCGGCAGCGATGGCGTCTCGCGTGCCGTCTCCGGCGTCGGGATCCTCGATTATGAACTCATGCCCGGCCTCAAGAACAAGTACCAGCGCGTCAACTTCAGCCCAGACGAGATCGTCCTCAGCACCTTCCTCTATGCGAAGGATGACCCATACCTCATCACTGAAGCCGTGAAATACCTCGTCGCCAAGGGGACGAGCGGTCTTATCATCAAAAACGTCCTGCACATTCCGATTCCCGACCAAGCCATCCGCTACGCCAACGCGCGGCACTACCCGGTCTTTCTCACGACCGACGACTCACTGTTCTTTGACAGCGTCATCTATGAGGTCAAACGGCATATCGAGCAGCTCGCGTCCATCGACTTCGCGCAGCGCGAGATCGATGCTCTGAGGACAGACGTATCGCCCGAGTCCATCTGCCGACGCATCCGAGGCCTCAACCCGTCATTTCTGGACGAAGCGGTCGCCCTGTTCGCATCGTTTGCAGAGCCCCTCGACCCGCGTACGTTTTTGCAAATCGAACGTCTCTGTGCAAAATCGACCCTCGCCGGATGCCACAACATGCTGGCACCCTATGACGGAGGTCTGCTATTCGTAGCGACAAGCGACTCGGAGCAGACGCTCGATGTGGGGCGGATCGTGCAGGCGCTCACGGAGCTCATCGAGGCTAGCGGTATCGATGGCGGAGCGGAAGGGCTCGGCATCAGCGATATTCTGTTTGGAGACGAGGCAGTGGCGCAGGCGATCTCGCAGGCGATTTACGCACAGCGCCTATCTTGTCAACGAGCCGAGGGGCCCGTCCGCTATACGCAGCTCGGCATCCTGAGAACCGTGATGCCTTTTGCGGAAACCCCGGAGATGCGATCGTTCTCGGAGGCGATTCTCTCGCCGATACGCGAGCACGACAGTGAGCATGGCAGCGAGCTGGAATCCACGCTCGCCGCATTCATCGAGAACGACCGACGTATCGAGCAAACCGCCAAGCAGACGAGCCAGCACCCGAACACGATTCGATATCGCCTCGATAAGGTGACGGCTCTCACCGGACTGAGCTACAAATGCGCCCCGGAGATGGAGCAGCTGTCGCTCGCCTACGCCATCGAACGCGCTCGCTCGCTTCAGTAAGCCCACCCCGCCTTGAGGTTAGGAGCGGCGGGCACGGAGCTTTTCGTAGCCGTCGGCGAAGAAGGCGACCGTGGCGGCGTCGGCCTCGGCGGCGTCCGTCTCGGTTGCGGGGACCACGCCGTGTTCGTCGCTCACCAGGAACAGCGCACCCTTGAGCTGCGCGGGAATGTCCACGCGCGTGACCGGGATGTTCTTGGTCTGAGCCAACTGCTCGATGAGCGTCGCCGTGCCGCACAGGAACTCGTCCGCCGGCGCCACAAAGGCAAGCTCGCCATTGTTGACGGCGGCGAGCAGCTCGGGCGCCACGCCGGTTTCGTCGGCCTCGGAGCGAGCCTCAGCGGAACGGGCACGCAGCGCCTTGGCCGACGTATCGGCGAGCGGCTCGTATTCCCCCACCGTCATGGCGGCATTGCCGTTGATGTCGATCACCAGCATGAGCACGCCGTCGTGCGCAGTGTAATCGCCCTCGGCAAGCGACCACTCAACGTGCTGTTTGGCCCAGCTGAGCATGTTATGGGTAAGCGGCTCGCCCTGCACCAGGCGCTCGGACAGTGCGCGAATGTGGCGGTTGAGCATGGGCACCTTTTTATTGGACATGCGCCAACGGCAGACAAGCGCGGGCTTGTCGAGCGTAAACTTCTCGACCGCCTCCTGATTGGCGCAAAAGTCCTCGTACGCACG